>JAOZLQ010000017.1:7150-21410 GCA_029934755.1 Desulfuromusa sp.
AACATGGTTTATCGTTTTTACTGCTTTTGGGAAATAGAATCGGGGGCGATTTGTTGGGTGGTGAATGTGTTTCATGGTTTCAGTGCTCCAAGAAAATTGCATATAGAAGTATGTAATCGAATTTTATAGTTGTCAGATTGTCAGGAACCAGCCCTGTTCCTAATCGCATCCCAACAGCCGTCAGCTACCTGAATTATTACTGTTTCATCTAGTTCAACCAGTCCGGCCATCGCATCACGAATCAAAAAAAGAATCGGGCCAAAAGCCAAGGCATGTAATACCGGAACTGGCAGGCGTTTGATGTCTTTGCTGCTTTTGTTGAAGAAGATTTTGATGAAGGGGGATTGGCGGCCTGCGGTATTATCAAGCAGTAGCTTTTCCCGTTTCTTATCAATTCCATACGGTGAGTGGTAATACTGCTCCAAAAACTTGAACTCGTGAGGATGATCTTTCAAAAAATGAGTCAGGTTGATGATGAGGTGCAGAAATTGCTTTCGAGTTGATTGCGTTGGATCAACCCCTTCTATAATTGCCACCTGAAGAGCTTCGTCAACCTCTTCATAAAGAGTCTCAATCAGCTCTTCTTTATCTTTGTAATAACGATAAATGCTGCCGACGCCGACATTGGCTTGCTCGGCGAGTTGAGCCATTGGGGCAGCGTGAAAACCTTGTTCGGCAAAGAGTTTCAAAGCAGCTTTTAAAATAGTTATCCGCTTCATTTTATTGGCGGGTGACATGCAATCTCCATTTCCGGAATGAACGTTCCGCTCAGGCTAGGGATTGAGTTCTTACATGTCAAGAAGATTTGCCGTAGATCGTACTTTATGCGGAGATGTCTCAGGAATCCTATGGGTGATTATAAACAACATCAGTTCATGCTGAAATACGATCAACAACATTTGAAGTGGTTTAATAAATCGTACTATTTTAAGTTACCTGATTTGTGACATACTTTGGCATAGGTGCGTGTTATATCTTCTGGCATCAATACAGCCCATACCGGAGTTTATTATGACCGTGACCCAAATAGGTAAAAGCAGCGAATTCACCCCATTAGATATTCCGCTATTTCTCGATAATGTCCCTGCCGGTTTTCCCAGCCCTGCATCTGATTATTGTGAACGGAAACTCGATCTGAACGAACTCTGTATCACGAAACCAGCAGCTACTTACTTTGTAAGAGCGCAGGGGGATTCGATGATCGATGCTGGTATCTTCCCCGGTGATGTTCTGGTCGTGGATCGCTCTATTACGGCACAGCATGGTGATATCGTTATTGCAGAGTTTAATGGTGAGTTAACTGTCAAAAAGCTGGAACTCAAGCCACAAACCAGACTGGTTCCCATGAATAAACAGCATGATCCAGTGGACATCCCCGAAGGGTCTGATCTGGAAATCTTTGGCGTGGTAACAACATCCATTCATAGCTTGCGGAAACCATGAACCGCACCTTTGCTCTGGTGGATTGCAATAATTTCTACTGTAGTTGTGAGCGGCTGTTCAGACCGGAACTGAAGAATGTCCCTGTTGTTGTGCTGTCCAATAATGATGGCTGCATTGTCGCCCGTAGTCAGGAGGTCAAGGATCTCGGCATCAAGATGGCAATTCCTCTGTTCAAAGTGATGGATCTAATCAAGAAACATCAGGTTCAGGTTTTCTCGTCCAACTACACCCTCTACGGTGACATATCAGCTCGGGTGATGCAGGCGCTGGAGGAATTTACCCCGAACTTAGAAGTTTACTCTATTGATGAGGCGTTCCTTGATCTGTCTGGTTTCAGTGATTTAGAAGAGTATGCCAAAAAGATCAGATCAACTATTTACCAGCACGTTGGTGTGCCAGTTTGTGTCGGTATTGCTCCTACTAAAACTCTGGCTAAATTAGCTAATTACGGAGCAAAAAAGTTCAAGTTAACTGGTGGTGTTGTCGACTTATCAGATCCTGAACGGCAGAAGAAGCTCCTCGCTATCACACCTGTGTCAGAAGTCTGGGGAGTAGGGCGTAAACATACAGAGAACCTTAAGAAGATAGGCATCACAACCGCTCTAAAACTCGCCCAGATGGATACACGTCAGATCAGGCGACACTACTCCGTTGTCATGGAAAGAACCGTCAGGGAGCTGAATGGTGAAACATGTATTGAGTTTGATGATTCACCTGAACCAAAACAGCAAATCATGTGTTCCCGTTCCTTCGGCGAGAGAATTACCGACTACTCCACTCTCCGTGAAACTGTTTGTGAGTTTGCAGCGAGAGCAGCTGAAAAGCTCCGTGGTGAAGATCAACTGGCTCATGTCGTTAATGTCTTTATCCGAACAAGCCCGTTTGCCAAACATGACCCGAACTACAGTAACTCTGCAACAGGTAAGCTGATTCAACCCAGCTCTGATACCCGTAACATCCTTGCTCTGGCCACCAAGTTATTTGATTCAATCTGGATGGATGGTTACTGCTATGCCAAGGCTGGGGTGATGCTAGGAGACTTTTGTTCTCCCGACCAGGTTCAGTTTGATCTATTTACCCCGAAGGCCGCTGAAGCACACCGTGATAAACTGATGCAGGCAGTTGATACCATTAATCACAGTGGTCAGGGGCAGATCTGGTTCGGAGGTCAACGACCCGAGAAAGATTGGTTTATGAAGCAGGCACATTTGTCACCAGCATATACGACTCGGTGGGATAGCTTGCCGCTGGTGTGAGTTTCAGGTTGAAGCATATGGCGCATGCAGATCTCAGAAGGACAGAATTTTTCTTTTATGTCTTAGATGTTGGGAGTTACGGAGCAAAGTATTAAGTGATCCCTTGGAAAAAGGAAATAAGACTGAAAGCAGACTACAGAAAATTGTTTTAATAGATTATACTGATATAGGTTGATTGATACCATCAATCACAGCGGTCATGGTCAGATCTGGTACGGTGGCCAGCGGACTAAAAAGGATGACTTTATGAAAATTGCAATATTGGGACTAGCTCAGGCTGGAAAGAAAACCCTGTTCACATTACTTACCGGGCGCCCTGTCCCTGACAGTCGTAAGCCCGGAGAAGCTATAGAAGGGGTTGCTCCTATCCAGGATAGTCGGGTTGATGCTTTGAAAAATCTTTATCATCCTGAGAAAACCACTTATGCCGAAAACCAGTTCGTTCTCTGCCCCGACATCACCGATAGTAGCGGTTCGTCGCGCCTCTGGATGGATCCGGCTCGTCGCTGCGATCTTCTCTGCCTGCTTATCCGGGATTTCGACTCCCCGGATATCTTCCATCCATCCGGCTCGGTGGACCCGGAACGTGATCGGGCAATGATTGAAACTGAACTGCTCTTGGCCGATATGCAGTTGGTGGAAACCCGTCTGCAACGTATCGCCAAGGAAAAGAAAGGTGGGCAGACGACAGAGCAGATATTGGAAGAAGATATTTTGCAGAGATTCAATAGTGCTTTAGAAGATGAAAAATTCCTGAGCACTGTCATGCTTGAACCTCACGAGGAAAAACTGATCAACAGTCTCGATCTGGTGACGCGTACACCTCTGCTCTTTGCCTATAATGTTTCCGAGGATGATATCGGCAAAGATTTCGGCCCCGGTGTATTTACTATCTCTTGCGAAATTGAGAGCGAAATTGCCACAATTGATGATGCGGAGGAACGCCTGGAATTTATGGAGGCCATGGGTATCACTCAGCCCAGCCTTGAGCGGATCAATGCTGCCCTTTATGATGCTTTGGGTCTGATGAGTTTCTACACTTCTGGTGAGGACGAGTGTCGGGCCTGGACTATCCGTAAGGGTTCCAGCGCACCAGTGGCTGGTGGTAAGATTCACAGTGATATTGAGCGTGGTTTCATCCGTGTGGAAGTGATGAAGTTTGATGATCTGATGGCAGCAAGTTCTGAGCAAGGGGTTAAGCAGGCCGGTAAGATGCAAGTAAATGGCAAAGAATACGTTATCGAAGATGGTGATATTTGTCATTTCCTCTTCAATGTTTGATGGCGTTGCAAAAAATCCGCTCTACGGTGTTACAGCGATTTTTTAAGACCTCGACCTACCATGTAGGCCTTCGCCCTTGAAAAATCACTATGCCTTGTAGAGCGAAATTTTTGCTTAGCCATCGTCTTTGTTTTTACGATTGCAACAAAATTAGACATCTGGATTCTCAATATGAGCAAAAAGAAGCAAAAAAGTGTTTTTAAAGAAGCTTGGGAAAATATGTCCGAGGACTTTAATCGCTTTATGCCGGAAAAAATACGTGCACAAAAGGGTAAAAAGAAGTTTGTCCTCTGGTTGTTTATTTTGGAATTGGTCATTTTCGGTTTGATCGGAACATTTATTTATAAGTGGTGGATGGGGTGAAGCTGGATTATGTCGCTGAAGTAAGGTGACATCTGTATTTACTAGCGTATTGAAAATGGATAGGCTACATTTTTAGCTGCGAAATTATATCAAGATATTTGCAATATGGAGCAATCGTTGACCCCTGAACTTGTATACTCAATCGGCATTATAGTTGCTGTGATTATGGCTCTATTCTGGTCATTTATTCTAGATAAACAGAAGCCCCCGAGTGTAAAAGAGTTTATTGTTAAACTGGTAGCAAGAGCCGTGTTTTTTATTGCATTATTTGCAATTTTCATGGGATTTCTTTATCTGGCTTTTGGTGTGTTTCGTTGATTGGCACTGCTGGTTTACGTACCTCCTTACAGTGAAAGGCTCGCCAAATAGTGAGCGAGCCTTCTGTGTATTTATTAATTTCCCTACTAACGGGAATATCCGGAACCTTGAAGTGCCGGACTGATGGAAAACCTTCTCAACTGCATTGTCTCGTCTTCGATAGGCATTCCTCCTTTCCTGCTTAATTACATTGTAGCACTGTTTTGACTTAGTTCAACTGTGAGGCTGGCATTTTCTTTTAATGACCCTGGTATGTAAAAGGTATTTATCAGTGGCAATTATGAATTGGATCTTCAATGAAAAAACGTTTTTTAAAAATCCTTATAACAACATCTTCTGGTGCTCTATTAGGCGCATTATACGGATATCTTGGGCAATGTGCTGGAAGTACATGAGGGGCATCATCTAGCCCCTGGTCAGGGGTTATTTTTGGTGTATTGGTTGGTTTTATTCTTGGCTGTTTGCCTGGCGAAGAAAAGAGGTAGTTGGTTGCTTATTTTGTGGTTACCTCATGCCTTTTGTATGAAGTCTGGTAATCTTTAGGTAGGTGATCACTTGGTAGAGTGTGTTTTCCCTCGTCTACACTAATAAGGAGCGAAGCCATGACAGATAACAATCAGCAAAAAAATGAGCAAGATGAGGTCAGTCTGTACGAAAAAATTATTACGCGGACAGAAGAGCTGCTGGGAGGTAGCCGCAAAAATCTGGATGAAGCATTAAAGAGGGCAGGGGATGATCTGTCATCTGCGGGAAGTTTTACCCGGGAACAGGCTGAAAAAATATCATCTTTTATCAAGCGTGATATTCAACATGCTGTCGATAATGCTGGTAAAGGGAAAGAAAACGTTAAAGATGCTGTTGCCCCCCAAAGGATTGCGGCAGGTGCGCAAAGTATTTTTTCTAAAATTCTGTCGAATACGGCTGACACATTAAGCAACTGGGCAAAAAAGTCAGAGCAACAACTCGAATATAAAACCGGGGAGATTACTAGTCCTGGGACATTAACCTGTAAAGAATGTGGCGAAAAAATTCATATGAAGAAGACAGGAAAAATCCCCCCTTGTCCTAAATGTCATCATACCTTTTACCGTAAGTCTTATTGACTTGAGTTCTTTATAGATAAAGAGAATTTGTTTGTATTTGATAATCGTTTCGGTTGTTATTAGCGTTGATTTATATACTTGATAGCAATGTTATAGTTGGTGATTTAATCTTACCAAAAGGAAATGGCTATCAACCCCTCATCGTTCGCTTTACGTTGGAGTTCCTACACTGCTGGAGCTCTTAACGGTATTCTTGCGGTATTAACAGTTCTGGTGATTGCGGGGTCTGGTGTGGAGGAATGATCTCTTGTGTAACGGTGATGTTTTCTATATATTCCCTGCATCTGTTGATATAAATTGCACGGGAGTTTTTTTATGGGTTTGTTGAGTCGTTTTTTTAAAAATGAAGATAGTGAAGATCTGGGGCAGGCACCACCAACAAAATTGCCATTGAGGAATGATCTTTGTTGGTGTGATAGTGGACTCAAATATAAGAAATGTCACCTTGAGCAGGATCAAATATACTTGGAAAAAAAACGGCAAAAAGACTTAGCGGCAAAGAAGGTTTGTAGCCCGGTATTTGGCTGAGCTCCTCGACGCTGAAACCCGGTTCGGGTTTTATACTTTTTTAGCAAGTTATTATAATGATTTTATTTGTTGGGGACAGAATGACAATTCTGTCCCCATATTACTTTTATCCATTTGGTAATACAGGTTCTCTATGTCATTAACATTGCCAGCCGTTGCACTTATTTTTGGACTAATACTGTTGGTCTGGAGTGCCGATCGCTTTGTTGATGGAGCAGCTGTAACAGCTCAATATGCTGGAATGCCACCTTTGCTAATTGGGATGGTGGTGATTGGATTTGGCACCTCTGCTCCTGAAATGGTTGTTTCTGCAATTTCTGCATCACAAGGCAACCCCGGATTGGCTCTTGGAAATGCCTATGGTTCAAATATTTCCAATATCGCTTTAATTTTGGGATTAACCGCATTGGTCAGTCCAATAACGGTGAAATCTGGTGTGTTGCGCAAGGAATTACCTGTTTTGCTGGTGGTTACTTTTTTGGCAGCAGCTCTGTTATTTGACCTCTATCTCAGCCGGATCGATGCCTGGATTCTTTTGTTTGTCTTTTTCATAATTATGGGGTGGACGATCTGGTTTGGTTTACGGCAACGGCAAGACAGTCTGGCAAGCGGTGTTGACGTCCTGCTGGAGGATCATCCCATGACACTCAGAGCGGCATTGGCATGGCTGTTGACTGGTATGATTCTCTTGGTTATCAGTTCGCGAATTCTGGTTTGGGGGGCCGTAGAAATTGCCCGAGGATTCGGGGTTAGTGATTTGATAATAGGATTGACGGTTGTTGCCATTGGAACTTCTTTGCCAGAATTAGCTTCAGCTCTGGCGGCAACCCGCAAAGGTGAACATGACTTGGCTATTGGTAATGTCATCGGTTCCAACATGTTTAATACCCTAGCGGTGGTGGGTATTGCTGGAGCTATCCGTCCTTTGGCAATTAGTTCAGAAGTTCTTTATCGTGATTGCCTGCTTATGGGATTGCTGACCCTGGCTTTATTTATGACTCGAATTGGTAACAATGGAGAAAGACAGATTACCCGTGTTGATGGTTTGCTATTGCTGACTATTTACCTTGGCTATTCCGGCTATCTCATTTCTAAGGTCTTAGGATTTGACCTATTTTAGCTGGCACCATTTCTTTTGAAATTTCTATCCTCCCTTCTATTCGTACCGCATGCTGATTATCTGAGTTGATAAAAATAAGACTATGTGGGTTGACATTTCTTTCGAAATGAATATTATTCTCTGTTTATGGAATTAAAAAGAATAATCGACGATATTGATCATCAAATACTGCAGATACTTCAGAAAAAGTCAAGAATACCCAACGCTGAAGTTGCCCGTCAAGTCGGTATGGCTCCTTCAGCGGTACTGGAGCGGATTCGTAAACTTGAAGATCGAGGTATTATTGAAGGGTACGAGGTTCGCTTGAACCCTCAACCTTTCAACCAAGGGTTGATGGCATTTGTGCAAGTCAGGGTTCAATCATCCTCGCGTATAAATTTGGTCACAGCGTTGTCTGCGGTGACAGGAGTACAGGATGTCCATCAGGTTGCTGGTGAAGATGGTTATCTGCTCAAATTACGACTTGCAGATAATGCTGAATTGGGAAAAGTTCTTGCGGAGGAAATTTGTTCTCTGAATGGAGTCCTGCAGACTAAAACCAGTATTGTTCTGAATACGATCAAGGAAACCAGAAAGATAGATTTAAACCGTTTATCTTAATAAATTAAGGAGCACTTTCATGCCTATGTCACAGAGTTTTAAAGATCGTCTTTTTCCCATTACTGAACAATTGGTTGAACATTACGGTAGTCCTTTTCATATTTATGATGAGGTTGGTATTCGTGAAACGGGAGAAAATCTGAAAAAACTCTTCTCTGGAGTTGAAGGTTTCCGTGAATACTATGCTGTCAAAGCGTTACCCAACCCAAGTATCCTTCAGTTAATGTTTGATATGGGCTTTGGTTTTGATTGTAGTTCTATCGGTGAGCTTCAATTGAGTCGTCAGGTTGGTGCGCGTGGTGAAGAAATCATGTTTACTTCGAACAATACTGATCAGACTGAATTCAGAATTGCTGAAGAGGAGGGGGGCTGTGTTCTTAATCTGGATGATATTTCGTTGATAGAAAAGGTCCCTGTATTTCCTGAATTGATTTGCTTTCGCTATAATCCTGGACCACGACGTACCGGCAATGTGATCATTGGGAACCCTGTAGAAGCCAAATATGGACTAAGCCACGAACAAGTTATTGACGCTTATCGACTGGCTCAGCAACGTGGGGCAAAGCGGTTTGGTTTGCACACCATGGTGGCTTCGAATGAACTTGATTACACCTATATGGTGGAGACAGCCAAAATGGTGCTGGAAATTGCCGAACTGGTTGAATCTGAGTTAGGTATCAAGTTCGAATTTGTCAATATCGGTGGTGGTGTCGGTATCCCTTATGAACCGGATCAGGAGGCGCTGGATATTGACTCGATGGCCGCTGAAATTGAAACATTATTTAGTGCTTTCCGGGAAAAGCATAATTATGTTCCACGTATGTATATGGAAAGTGGTCGCTTCATGACCGGTCCACACGGGTGTCTGGTGACCTCTGCAATCAATCATAAAAATATTTACCGTAACTATATCGGTGTGGATGCCTGCATGTCAGCATTGATGCGACCGGCGCTTTATGGTGCTTATCATCATATTGATGTTATTGGTAAAGAGGCTGCTGCAAAGGATCAGATATATGACGTGGCTGGTTCGCTCTGTGAAAATAATGATAAATTTGCGGTTCAGCGTGAACTACCAAAGATTGATGAGGGAGACATTCTGGTTATTCACGATACAGGGGCCCATGGGCATGCCATGGGATTTCAATATAATGCTAAATTACGCTCCAAGGAGTTGTTGCTGCGTGCGGATGGCTCGGTGGAATTGATCCGGCGAGAAGAGACCCTTGATGATTATTTTGCGACCTTGACTTTTACTGAAGATCAATTTTCACCAAAACAGAGCAAAGGTTAAACTTGTCTGAGCAGAAGCAGCGTAAAACGGGTCAAATCCTTCCGCCATTAACTGTGGAAACTATAGTTAATGGCGGTGCTGGTTTGGCACGTCATGATGGGCGGGTTGTATTTATTCCTCATACTGCAGTTGGTGATGTTGTTCGCTGTCAGGTCACTAAAAATAAAAAGAACTTCCTGGAAGCAGAACTTTGTGAAATTATAAAACCTGCTCCGCTTCGCCAGTCTCCGCAGTGCCCCGTTGCAGGAGAGTGTGGTGGTTGCCAGTGGCAGCACTTTTCTTATCTAGAACAATTGCGTTGGAAAGAGTCCCTATTTCGTGAAACGCTGACTCGACAGTGTCGAATCGATTCCAATAAAATATTACCCATTATACCTGCCAGTGATGAGTGGAATTACCGTAGTCGGGTCCAGATTAAATGTTGTAACACTAATGCTGGATTTGTAACCGGTTTTTATCGTCCCAAAAGCCACCTTGTTGTTTCTGTTGAACAATGCCCTATCATTGCTTCTGAATTAAACATTCTTTTGCACCAATTACGTAATATTATTAATCGAACTGTTTACGCCAGCCATATCGAGCAGATTGATCTTGCTGTTGATGACAATAATAAACGTTCAGCAGTTATTCATTATTCAGGTCATGATAGTGTTTCTTTTGCTGATTTGTTCAGTACTGAGAAATTGACCACAGATATATTTATTAAGAGTGGTTCAAAGCATAAATTGATAAGTATTCAAGGGAATGGGGTGCTGGAAATAAAGGTTGGTCAGCCATTGACGAAATTGCGCTATGCCATCGGTGGTTTTTCTCAGATTAATCTGGAGCAAAACCGAGCTCTGGTGAAATTGGTATTAAATCTTGCAAAACTGACGGGCCATGAGCAGATCCTTGATCTTTATTGCGGAATGGGAAACTTCTCTTTGCCTCTTGCTCGACAGGCCAAATATGTTGTTGGTGTTGAAGAATCTACTGTTTCTATCAATATGGCTCGTGAGAATGGGCGTCAGAATGAAATCAGTAATGTAGAATTTTATAATCAATCGGCAGAAGGAGCTTTGGGTCGTTTTATCCAACAAAAATCGGTAGATTTGCTTGTTCTGGATCCTCCTCGCAGTGGTGCCGATGCCACAATGAGGGAGTTGCTGGAAACACCTGTCAATAAAATTATCTATGTCTCTTGTGATCCACAAACTTTGGCACGAGATTTAAAATTACTTGTTAACGGGGGCTATAAGCTTGTGTCAAGTCAGCCGATTGATATGTTTCCACAGACACATCACTGTGAAAGTGCTTCTTTGCTACAATATTCTCCCTGAACTTTGTTATCATGTAGTGGACGTTGCATAGTTTTTGGGCGTTTTGGATTTGCACCGTCTATTTTTTGTGCATTTGTCCTGAATCAATCTATATAGTTGTTTTGTTAGACAACCTAATTTATTGAAAAATAACAATATTTTCTTTTTTATTATGCTGGCTTGCTCCTTGCTACTAAACGTTGGAGCAAGGAAAAAGAAATCATTCTATCGTTTAATATTAAGGAGGACTTTTTAATGCGTAAAGTTGACGCGATAATTAAGCCATTTAAGCTTGACGATGTAAAAGAAGCTTTGAATGAAATTGGTATTCAAGGAATTACTGTGAGTGAGGTGAAGGGTTTCGGTCGGCAAAAGGGACATACTGAACTCTATCGCGGTGCAGAATATGTTGTTGATTTTATCCCAAAAATCAAAATGGAAATCATTGTTTCAGATGAGATGGTTACCCAGGTTGTCGATACGATCGCTGAAGCGGCTAAGACCGGTCGTATTGGTGATGGGAAAATATTTGTAACACCTATTGATGAAATTATTCGTATCCGTACCGGAGAGCGTGGCGAGGATGCCATTTAATAAAATACTTATTTTGTTGGTAGTTTTAACTTTTCAAAGGAGAGACTGAAAATGACCCCGAGTGATGTTATTAAATTTGCGGAAGAGAACGATTGCCAGATGGTTGATTTTAAATTTCTGGATTTTATCGGTATCTGGCAGCATTTCAGTGCCCCGATTGACCAGTTCAGCGAAGATACCTTTGAGGATGGGATTGGGTTTGATGGCTCTTCCATCCGTGGTTGGCAGCCAATCCACAATTCAGATATGCTTCTGGTTCCCGATGCAACAACCGCTAAAATTGACCCCTTTATTCAGGTGACAACTCTTAGTCTTATCTGTGACATTATGGATCCAATTACCCGTGAGGGTTACAGTCGTGATCCTCGTTTTATTGCTAAAAAAGCTGAAGCCTATCTAAAGTCTACTGGAATCGCAGATACAGCATATTTTGGCCCTGAAGCCGAATTTTTTGTTTTTGATGATGTTCGTTATGCTTCCAGTGCTAACGAATCATTCTATTCGGTCGATTCAATCGAGGGCGCCTGGAATACCGGACGTGAGGAATTTCCGAATCTTGGCTATAAACCACGCCACAAGGAAGGTTACTTCCCTTGTGCCCCAACCGACTCACATGTTGATCTCCGCAACGAAATGGTTCAGGTGTTGCAAAGTGTCGGAATTGTTGTTGAAGTTGTTCACCATGAAGTTTCCACCGGTGGTCAAAATGAAATTGGCATCAGATTTAACTCCCTGCTGATGATGGGTGACACCCTTAAATGGTTCAAGTATATCGTTAAGAATGTCGCTCATCGTAACGGTAAAACAGTTACTTTTATGCCTAAGCCGATTTATAATGACAATGGTTCTGGAATGCATTGTCATCAGTCACTTTGGAAGAATGGTAAGAACTTGTTCGCCGGTGACGGTTATGGTGGATTATCCAAAACAGCAATGTACTATATTGGTGGCATTATAAAACATGCTAAAGCTCTATGTGCATTTACCAACCCGACAACCAACTCTTATAAGCGTCTAGTTCCAGGATTTGAAGCGCCGATCAATCTGGCCTATTCTAACCGTAATCGTTCTGCAGCGTTGCGGATTCCAGTTGCCAGCAGCGACAATGGCAGGCGGATTGAATATCGTACCCCTGATGCTTCTGCTAATGGCTATCTGGCCTTTGCTGCACAAATGATGGCAGGTTTGGATGGTATTGAGAACAAGATTGATCCAGGTCAACCTCTCGATAAGGACATCTATGGTTTATCACCAGAGGAACTGAAAGATATTCCGACGGTTGCATCTTCTTTAGAGGATGCCTTGGATAATCTGGAAAAAGATCATGACTTTTTACTCAAGGGTGATGTCTTTACCGAAGATGTTATTGATATGTGGGTCAGCTATAAGCGTGAGTCTGAAATCGACAAGGTGCGGATGCGTCCTTGTCCTGAGGAGTTTGCTCTCTATTTTGATTGCTAACAATGGCGTCGTAAAAAATTCCGTCCTGCGGCGTTACGGTATTTTTTCAGGATCTCGACATACTGATGTATGTCTTCACCCCTGAGAAAAATACCAAGCCTTGCAGGGCGAAATTTTTACTTAGCCATTGAGTTGTAAATATAAAAAAACCTCCGAAAAATTCCGGAGGTTTTTTTATTTATGATCATGAAAGTTTTGAAAGAATTAGGCCGCTGATTCTTCCTTGACAATATGTAGATCTTGCTGTGGGTAAGGAATTGAAATTCCTTCAGCATCAAAACGCAATTTGACGGTTTCTTGAGTATCAAAAAGAACTGGCCAATAGTCACCACTCTTAACCCAAGGGCGTACCACAAAATTGACACTACTATCTGCAAGTTCTGACACGCCGATAGTCGGAGCTGGATCTTGCAAAACTCGCTCGTCTTTGGCGAGGATATCTTCAAGTACTGCCCGGACTTTTTTCAAGTCGTCATTGTAGCCAACGCCAATAACCAAGTCGACCCTGCGGGTTTCTTTGGCTGAATAGTTGGTAATGGTACTGCCAATAATTTGGCCGTTTGGAACAGTGATTTCTTTATTATCCCCGGATCTCATTTTTGTACTAAAAATCTGAATTTCCTCAACAACGCCAGAAACGCCGCCGGCTTCAACAAAATCTCCAACCTTGAAAGGACGGAACAGAATCAGCATAAAACCAGCAGCAAAATTGCCCAAAGTTCCCTGCAATGAAAGTCCAATGGCCAAACCAGCCGCCGCAATAATTGCCGCAAAGGATGTGGTTTCAATCCCCAGTTTTCCAAGCGCTGCTAGAATGACAAAGATCATCAAAGCGACATATACAACGGTTTTGGTGAATTTAACCAGAGTCTCATCAATATTGCTTTTAGTCATCATTTTTGCGACAACATTTGTAATCATACGCGCAACAATCCGACCAACAATGAAAACAATAACGGCCCAAATAAGTGGCAACCCGTAACTTTGTACCAATTCTACTAATTTATCTGCTGATATTGACCCCATCCTGTCCTCCTGTTTATTTTAAAACTATACATACCAATCCTCCGAATGAAGATTGAATTTCTAATTAGGAACTCTAACAGGGTTTGTCAGGATTGCAACTTAAATATGACGATTTTAGATAGCATTCTGGGAGATGAAGTTTTTAATTTGTTCTTTATCAGCAGAAATAGTGACAAGTTTTTTTTCGCGTGATGAAAGTCCGACAAGGGAGCTTGGGAGATTTGGCTCTACATTAGTCGCTTTTTTAACCGCATCACTAAATTTTGCCGGATGTGCCGTTGCCAGGCAAACTAATTGCGAGGAACTATCACTGACTTTTTTGCCAACAGCTATCCCTACCGCAGTATGAGGATCAAGAATATAACCGGTATTTTTATAAAAAGAGCTGATGGTCTCGAGCGTCTCGGTGTCATTAATTGATGATGAGGAAAAATCATGTTTCAGTTTCTTCTTTTGTTCATCTGTAAAGTCAATGCGTCCCTTTTGTTTCAGATTCTCCATGACTTGAACAACTTGAGCGGTATCACAATCTAGCAGGTAGTAGAGATAGCGCTCAAAATTACTGGCTATCTGGA
>JAOZLQ010000117.1 GCA_029934755.1 Desulfuromusa sp.
ACCAATTGTTTTACAATAGCCAGCCCCAGTCCGGTTCCCTCTGGCTTACTCGTCACTAGTGGCTCAAAAAGTTGATCAGTAAGTTCCGGTGGCAAACCACAGCCATTATCACACACCCTGATCTCAACTTGCCCTTCAAACTCACTGGTATAAACATCAACCTGTCCACTCTGATCACATGCCTGTAAAGCATTCAGTATCAGATTCATAAAGATCTGATGTAGATGCTGGGCAGGGGAACAAATCAACAGTGGTGTCGTCACTAAATGTAGCTGCAACTGAATATTGTTTCGATCCGCCTCCTCAACAAGAATGAACTCAAGATCAACCAATACCTGGCTTATATCAATTGGCTTCCACTCAACACTTTGTTGCGGTGCTAGAAAGCCTCTTAAATGCCCTAGAAAAGTCCCTAGACGATCGACCAGATTCATCATTTTGGACAAATCATGTTGCAGCTGTGGATCAAGATCATTGCGCCGTTGCAGCATCTGTAGTTTGATCCGCAATCCCGCTAATGGATTACCAATTTCATGAGCGACGGTCGCTGACAACATCCCCAATGATGACAACCTGTTCGCCTGTAATAGTTGCCTGTCAAGTTTAAGCATCTGTTGCCGTGCAGAATCCGCCTCTAGCTGAGAATCGTTAAGAGCTGTAACTTTCTTCTCAACTTCCTGTTGTAAATGAGTGTTCCAATTGATCAGCTCTTCCTGGGTCTCTTTCTGCGCTTGTGCCATCTCATTCAGAGCGAGTGACAGCTGCCCGAATTCATCCCGGCTGGTAATATTTGATCGTGTTTCAAAATCACCGTCAGCAACAGTATTGGCAAATTTTGACAAGCGACGTATCGGGTAACTAAATCGGCGGGCAGCAATAATTGCCAGAACAGTGACTAGAAGTGACAACAAGACAAATGTGAGGATGAAGGTTTTTTTTAATCGTTCTGTCTCAGCACAAAGGCGTTCTTTAGAATAAGCAACAGCCAAATACCAGAGTCGATCACGGCCTGCATTAACCGGTGTTATAGCTAATATATCTGACTTTTCTATATCGACACTGGGGCCTTCATCTGGTCTGGGAAGTAAAGGGAGAATCGCATCAAGTTCTTTGAGTTCATGCGGTCCAGCGCTGGTAAAATTTACGACACTGGCCTTACTTTCCATTTTGATAAACTGGCGCCCCTGATTCAATAACAGAACTCTGGTTCCCTCCACTGATACCAGATATTCCAAAACTGAAAGCAATTTTTCACCAAAAACATTTATAACAACTAGCCCTGCAGTTACTCCCGAACTATCGATAATTGGAGCGGCAATCCTGACTACCAACCGATTCGGAACCTCAATCTGGCCTAACTCAACATTAAGATCAAGATGGGAAACGTATGTGTCTCCAGCACTCCCGCGCAATGCTTCCTGAACATAGTAACGGTCACCTTTGTATTGTAATTTCGATTCGGGTACCAGAATCGGGTGACCATCCATATTATTTATGCGTAGCTGTTCAAACCCATCTGCTTTAATAAAGCGTATCTGGTAATAATCTTTTTCGACCATGATAGCAGCTAGAAATTCATTCTGTATCAAAGGCCACTGATCAGCTTCCATATCATCCTGAAGACGACGCTGTAAAAAGCGCGCCAGGAAACGGACATCCCTTTTCACCCCATCCAGATAATCTTCAATAGCGTTGGCAGCAGTAACCGCCTCTACCCGTAAACCTTGAGTGATCCCTGCTTGAAGAGCATTTTCCATCCGATTTAAAGATAAGTTTCCCAAAAAAAGTATTGGCCCAAGTGCCAAGCCCAAAAATGCAATCAACATTTTACTTCTGATAGATAGAGATATTTGAGAAACTTTCATACTTAGTTTCCTGTTGATGAGTAAGAAACCAGTGACCACATTGAAGAACCGATCACTCAACTGATCATAAAAGTACCATACAGTTGGTTATTTTTGAACCACTGAACCGGTATTTTTTTTATCACTAAAGAAAATATTCATTGACAACTTGCCGCCATTAAAGGGTTTCACTTATGGCACGCTTTCTGCTTTTGATTTTAATTAATTACTTAGCTGCAATTGAAGAACCAAAAAATATAAGAAAGAAGTAAGCAGTAGTATTCCTATATTTACAAGTCTATCGAACGGAATGATCAAACTTCGACTCGGGAGAGATTTCCAAATGGGGAACAAAGAGAAAAAATCTCATTTTGACAAGGGTGAGTTGTGGAAGAAAATCATCCTGCCCGGCACCGTTATTCTTATTCTTCTTTTCCTTTTCTGGGGAGACAATAAACCTGCCATTCCAGATCCGGTAGCACTTAATGCTGAATGGTATACACCAGAAACTGCACGTGGAGAGATTCTGGTCAACACTGTTCTGCCTGGAAATTGTTTCATTTGTCATAGTGTACAGGTTCCCGATCCAAATGTGATTCGTCCACAGTTTGCCCATCCGACAGTCAAGCTGGATCATGGTGTCAATGATCGTTGCTATAATTGCCATCATGTTTATGATCGCGACAGCTTGGCTGGTGATGGTGAAGGTAGGATAAATTTTGCTACTCCTGAAAAACTCTGTGCCCGCTGTCACGGTATTATTGTTCGGGACTGGAAAGCAGGAACCCATGGATTAAGACAGGGTGGTTGGCTGGTTGAAGATGGTGCAGATCCCGTCAACTTCACCTGTACAGAATGTCATGATCCACATTCACCTAAGTTCAAATATAAGATAGCAGCACCGGCGCCTACTTGGCCGGACAAAACACTCCGCAAAACAAGACATTCTGATGATGACCCACAGTCAGCCTATTTGACTGAAACTATCCAGGAGAGATTCTGATGAGTACGGAAGATCAAAAAAATCTTGGGCTAAAAAATGAGGATCAGCAGGAACCCGTCATCAGCCGTCGATATTTCCTTGCCGGGACAGCTTGTCTGTCGGTCGCCACTGCCGTTTCGCTATCTCCTCTTCTCAATGCGGAAGAGGTTCCTTCCGGGGATGATTTTATCCAAAAGCACTATAAGGAATTAAGTGACGAGGAGAAAAAAGAAATCTTTGCCCGACTCGAAGCCAGGATAGACAAGCAATACGGCGTTTCAACATCAATTTCTGACCCACAACCCATGGACGGTGTCGAGTTCGCTTATGTTCTCAACCTTGGTCGTTGTATCGGTTGCCGTAAATGTGTTTATGCCTGCATGAAAGAAAACAACCAGTCTCGAAGCCCGCAAAAGCAGTACATCCGGGTCTTGAAGATGAAAAAAGGAACCATCAACCTGGAAACATCAAGTCACGATTATCCGGAAAAAGAGGCCTCCAGTGAAGATTTTTTTTATATGCCGGTCTCCTGTCAACAATGTCGTGAACCAAAATGTATTGAAGTTTGCCCGGTTAAAGCCACATGGAAGGAAAAGGATGGCATAGTTGTGGTCGACTATAATTGGTGTATTGGCTGTCGCTATTGTGAAGCAGCCTGTCCTTACCATGCCAGGCGTTTCAACTTTGCCAAACCGCAACTGCCCGCAGAGGAACTCAACCCGGACATGGGTTATCTCTCCAACCGACCTCGCTATATGGGGGTTATGGAAAAATGTACCTTCTGTCTACATAAAACGCGGCGAGGAGAATATCCAGCTTGTATGGAAGTCTGCCCGACCGGGGCACGTAAATTTGGCAACATCAGGGACCCCGAAAGCGAAGTACGTAAAATTATTGAGCAGGAACGAGTTTTTGTGCTCAAGCAAGAGGTCGGTACTTTACCAAAATTCTATTACACTTTTGCTAAATAGTTGGCCGAACAAATTAAGAGTCTGTCAACAACCATCAAGAGGGTCAATCAATGAATACAGGTTCCCCAAGATTTTTTAGCGATCTGGCAAAAACTGTTCTGGTCGGCAATAGAACCTATACCATCTGGATGCTTGCACTGATTGCCGTCAGCATGCTCGGGCTCAATGCTTTCAGTCGACAATTAGCACATGGCCTGTACACAACCGGCATGGGGGATGAAGTTTCCTGGGGTCTTTATATCTCCAATTTTGCCTTTTTGGTCGGCATGGCGGCAGCGGCCGTTATGATGGTTATTCCAGCATATGTTTTTAAAGATGAGGAAATCCACAAAGTTGTTATTTTTACTGAGCTCTGGGCGGTTGCTGCTTTGATCATGTGCCTGCTCTTTGTTACTGCTGACATCGGTCGTCCCGACCGTCTCTGGCATATGTTTCCTGTGATCGGGGTTTTTAACTGGCCAATGTCGATGCTCACCTGGGATGTTCTGGTGCTAAACGGTTATCTCTTTCTCAACCTCTATGTTTGCGGTTATGTCCTCTATAAAAAATATACCGGCCAAAAGCTGGTCGCCCGCCATTATGTACCGATAGTTTTTCTTGCTATTGCCTGGGCTCCCCTGATTCACACCATCACGGCATTTCTGTTTCAAGGGTTAGGAGCCAGACCTTTTTGGCACAGTGGCTTGATCGCACCCCGCTTTCTTGCATCAGCATTTTCTGCCGGTCCTGCATTTATCATCCTGGTTTTTAAAATCATGGAACATTTTAAATGCTGCACCATCCATGAGAAGGTTATTGCCAAGATTAGGGTCATCGTAACCGTCAGTTTACTAGTTAACCTGCTGCTGTTCGGGTCAGAGCTTTTTACTGAGCTTTATTCCGGCTCGGAACATTCTATCCACCTGAGTTTTTTACTTGGATTTCATGGAGAGAGCGTACTGGCTCCCTGGATCTGGTCTGCCGTAGTACTGAATATTATTGCTGCGATCATTTTACTCTTGCCGGTTCGAGAGAACCCACGGTTTTTGAATGTTGCTTGTGTAATGATTGTTGTTGGTATCTGGGTTGAAAAAGGGCTGGGCTTTGTTATTTCAGGTTTCATTCCAACACCCCTTGGTGATTTTGTTCAGTACCAACCCTCACTCAATGAGTTGACTGTCTGTTTCGGTATTTTTGCTTTCGGCTTGTTAATTTATACAGCACTATTAAAAATTGCCGTTCCAATAATCAATGGACAACTATGCCACAGAAAAAACCATAATTAATCGCTGCCAAGCTTAGATAAATTCCTCCTGACATAATTTCAGGAGGGAACGAGTTATCATTAGCACCATGAAAGGGAGGTAAATGTGAGCAAACGAATATTGATGTTGTTACTGACCATGGTGGTCACCTTATGTTTCGGATCCATGGCGTATGCTGGTGGTGGATGTACTACCACCGATTGCCACGCCGGCATTGAAGAGATCGTTCCAACTGACTTACCAATGTCCCAACAGATAAAAATGAACGGTCAGATGCATGGTGATCCCGATGGCTGTGTCATGTGCCACGGCGGAAATCCGACAGCCACAAAAAAAGAAGAAGCTCATAAGGGAATTCCTGCCACACTACGGATGGCTCCCGGTCCGAAGGAATTCTATCCCGATCCAGGTTCGATCTGGATTGCGGAGAACACCTGCGGTGCCTGCCATGTCGGCTACGGATATCGTGCTGAACTCTCTCTGATGAATACTGAATCGGGTAAAATTTCTGGAAACCTGCATACCTGGGGTATTGAAGAAACCGCTGATTTTAAAAACCCCTACGGTAACTACGACGTAGAAGATATGGATTCACAAGTTCCAATTGTAGGAACCAAGGAATACAAGGCGTACATGAAAGATCAGATTGCCATGTATCCAAAACAATACCCGAAAAGCTTGAAACAAATGCCGAATCCGACCATCGATGAGGTCAAGGCCGATCCAAAAAAAGCCGCTATGACTTACCAACGCACCGATTGTAACCGCTGCCATATCGGCGTTCGTGGTCGGGAAAAGCGTGGCGATTTTCGCGGTATGGGTTGTTCAGCTTGTCATATTCTCTATAGCAATGACGGCTTCTATGAAGGTAATGACAAAAGCATCAAAAAAGATGAGCCAGGACATATGCTTAAGCACCGGATTGCCGGAAATCGTAGAACTGACGGAATTCCGGTAGAGACCTGTAACTCCTGTCACAACCGCGGCAAGAGAATCGGTGTTTCTTACCAGGGGCTAATGGAATTTCCCTACGGATCTCCATATAATGAAGATGGAGGAAAACAACCTAAATTACACACCAAAAAGTACATGTTCATTTCTGATGACTTACACCATCAACAGAAAAGTCGTGAAGGTAATCCGGTTGGTGGCCTACTCTGTCAGGATTGCCATACCAGTATTGATATGCACGGAGACGGTAATATCCACGGAACCACGATGGGTCAAGTTGAAATCGAATGTACTGATTGCCATGGTACCCCGAAGAAATATCCTTGGGAGCTACCACTCGGCTACGGTGATGAATTTGGTAGAAAAGAGCAGACCAAACCACGTGGTGTTGCCGAAAAGCTGACGATTACCGGTCAACAATTCGGATATCCCTACGATCCTGAAGACGGCTTCATCCTCTCAACCCGTGGCAACCCCTTGGGCAATGTCATTCGGCGCGGTAACAAGGTTATTGTTCACTCAGCGACCGGAAACGATTTTGAGGTTGCAGGACTCAAGGCGATTAATAAAGCAGACACATGGAAAGATCCATCCGCTAAAGTTGCTATGGACTCCATCAGTGGCCACATCGACAAGTTGGAGTGTTACACCTGTCATGCAACATGGGCACCGCAGTGTTACGGTTGCCATGTCAAGGTTGATTACAGCAGTAAAGACGGTAAGCAAAAAGGGTCAACAGACTGGATCGCTTCGGGCAACTCTCATGATGCCCAAGGTCAAACTGCGGAATCAAAACTGGGTGTCGGTGGCACATTTGTAGCCGGCAAATCAATGGAAAGCCGCTCCTATCTGCGCTGGGAAGATCCAGTTCTCGGCATCGGCGGCGAAGGTAAAGTCAGTCCGCTCATGCCGGGCTGTCAGGTCACCTACACGGTCGTTGATGATACCGGCAAGGTCATCATCAATAATATGATTGCTGATGCTCCCGATGAAGCCAAATATATAGGACAGGAGCATGTTCCACTGGCAATCGACATGGCGCCGGTTCAACCACATACCGCCCAGCGTAAGGCAAGAACCTGCGAAAGTTGTCACAGCAACACCAAGGTTGCCGGACTTGGTCTGGGTAATGGAACGTTCGGCACCAAACAGCACGAAGACTACGTCGCAGATTTGCTTG
>JAOZLQ010000118.1 GCA_029934755.1 Desulfuromusa sp.
GAATTGCGTTGCCGATCTTTTGCGAGTGCATTCCCGCCACGCCATTTATATGGTACAAAATCTTGCTTTTCCCACCTTTGCTATTCCCTTTATCTAGAACCAATTCCTCACTAGGATACACATCCTGCGCTTTGCCAACCAAAACATACGCTTGAATGTTCAGCAACAAATAATCTGCTTTACCGGACAAAGCTTCAGCAATCCGAGCTGCCAGAATATTGATATTTTCTGAATCGTAGTCAAAATCTCGGATATTCATCTCTTTCGCATCAAAGACTAAATCAAGATCAACCCCTTTGGTTAACGAACTCACATGCACTTCAATCTGTTCTGCCCCTACACGATTTCGCCATAAAAATTTTCCATTTACAATATTAGTCGCATATCGCCTTGCCAACTCCCGAAATCCCTCTTCTTCGATATACCCATTTGCAGCCTCAGTGTAACTGTTGTTAAACTCCTGATTATTACAGGCCGACGGCTGCTGTACCCCACTTAAAATTTTCAACGTAAACTGAAGTTTCAAAGTATCACTATCCAGCGACAATGCGCAGCTGTCCACTCTCTGTAAATTCGGATTTTCCACTTTTGCATTCAATTTCAACGGATCATTTTTTATATTTGCCTTCAAACGATTTGAAATAGTCCCGCGTACCGATTTTTCCCGTAGCACAAGCGGCCTTGCCATCTTCTCTTTTGTCCGCTCTTCCCACGTTGTTTCGTACAAAAAACCATCGGAAGGTACCAATTTTTTTTCAAATGCCAATACAGATGCAATGTTATTGTTTTTTGCCATGATTGCTCTCCTTAAATTATCTATCGGTTAATTTATTTTGCTGACATAAATAAAGACTATTTTCCTGATCTACATGATAGTGCCAAAGCATCTGATCCAGATCGTCCAAGCGATACGGCATAACAAATTCACCGAGGGTCACGATGCTTTCGGCAAACCGGTGCGGTGTATCGTAATCTCGCTGATGCTTGGCTTTGCCCAAATCAGACACCCCTTGAAACCCGGTGGCAATAGGCACAATCCACCCTTTTTCTTTTCTGCCGGAAATCCAGTTTATGTTCCCTTTTTCATCGACACCACTTTGATAAGTAACTTTTAAATAATCCAACAACGCATCAATCGCATCCTGCCCATCATCCATAGCCGCTGTCATAAGATCACGACGCTCTATGAGGCAAAATCCCGGCATTAATTGTCTAATCAGCTTCCGATAATCATCCCCGCCATCGACCTCAAAAATTTCAGCTGAGCGACTTTGTAAAATATCCCCACCCGCCATTTTCATTGTTAGCAGGCAATGGTCGACATGCTCCGACAAATCATCATCTTCCTCACAATCATACTCAATCACCAGAGACACCTCTAAGCGACAACGGGCTTCTTCTATAAAAGAAGGACGACTGCCATCTTTTTCCAAAGGATTACCGGTACCAACAATTGAATAGACATAATCTTTATCCCCTTTGTAGGTATTCAGATCCAAATTGAAACAGACGACCGCAACCCCTTTAAAATGCAGATCAGCATACTCCTCAGGTGAAGACAGTTTTAATTTTCGCTCTAACGCATGCACCGCACCGAGCCATGCCGTCATAGCTGGAAATCCGATGGAATAGGGACTTGAAAGCGCATTGGCATTATGAATTTTAATATGCGGAATCAATAAGATATTCTTCATAATAGCGCCCCCTCATAGTCATTGATCATTTGCCTTAACTGTACCATCTGTTCATCTCCGAGAGGTTTAGCGTTATGACCCAATATTTTTTCATATATATTTAAAAACCAGCGGGCCATCCCCTCTTTCACTGCATCCAACCATTCGCTTTCATCCTGACGTTTATCTTTATACTGCTGATCCAGCCACAATTTCTGATATGACAAAAGATTTTTGTAATAATCCGACTCCGACCAGCCCTCCTCCAGGAAACGAATCTGCCAGGATCGGTCAATCACTTGACGAAGAACACTCTTGATTAATCGCCCAATTCCGGCCCGAACATGAACATTGTTATGATCACTGATAAGTAGTTCATGAAGTTTCTGAAAATCATCTTCATAATCTTTTGTTTTCAAATATTTTGCAAAAAAATTATTTTTCGGTGGGTTTACTCGGCGAGATTTTAACTTCGGCGGCGAAGATGACAGCAAATAGGCCTTCCCTCCATTTTTGCTATTCAGCACACTAATATTTTGCGGTTTTGTACCACCGTAGCCAACAACAGTTATATCGTAAATTTCTGAAAGCGATTTGTCATGCAGCAAATTGTTTTTTCTGGCATCACGAACCTCTTTCACCTCCTCAGCAAATCGCATATCATTAATGCGCTCTTTCATAGCAAACATTAAATTTGACGGTGTCAAAATCGATAGTAAATGGTACCCGTCAAGCACGGGGAAATAAACCTGTTTGACACGTGCACTCGTTGTCACTCCGGCATGATTATCTGATTTAACTGCCAGTAAACCTTCCGCAATTTCAGCATAAGAAGCAGTTGAAATATTTAGATGCTCCTTAATCATCTCCGAGTTCTGCTCTAAATGATCCAGTATCGTCCGCCCATCGACCAAAACAACCATCAAAAATCTGTATACATCCAATGCAGCTGCATTGCCAAAGACATCCAAGCCAGCATCCACATTTCCAGACCTGAGATATCCATCCGCCCGAAATTTCACATCTGCAATCACCGAACTGACTTTGGCACTCGGATGAGTGAATTTGCCGGGATGGCTCACCATGGACAATTGTTTGGCCCTTTTCGCCGCATCGGGCAACCACGTTACCAAAGAAAATTCTTCAACTGCCTGATCTTCCAGCTCTGCAACCTCATCCTCTGACATCTCCTTCTTGAGCTTTTTCCCCAGCCATAATTCCTTTCTCTCATCTAAAAATTGTTGAATTCCCGGATCCATTTACCCCTCCTTAATTGCAACCATTAAACGCAAAGATAGTCATAAGATAATCACAAGATAATAATTTGTCAACCATTTTAATGTTATTGATTAAAATTATTTTATTTATTATTGACAACTCATCAATTAATCAACTAATGAGACAATCTAGCTCTGCTGAACAAGCAGCTTAGAAAATTTTTATGTTATTGAGCATTAACTGCCGAGCAGGCAGATTACAGATTATATCCAGGTCAGTTCTTAACCAATCCAAACTGGCTCGAATAGGTATAGCTCAAGTTGTTTTCATCCTCCCCATACACAGGAAACCCCAGTTCCCCGTAAGTCAGCGCTACCCTTTCGACATCAGTATCGTTCATTTGCCTTAACAGCGATTCATAATCCCGATGCATCCAAAGACGTTCATTTTCAAGCTCCGTCAGATGTTCATCATGCTCAATACCAAACTGCCTCTCCCGGGAAAGCAATAAATCTCCAAAAAGACCTTTCTCAACAAATTTCCAGCCCCCCCCTACCGGACACAAAAAGCGAATCAATTGCGGATGACTCCTGCGAAACTTCACATATTTTTGTGGGATTGCGGTCAACCACCAGCACGAATCCAGCCACCCCTGCATCGACTCCGGCCCAGACTTGTCGTAACAGGTCAGCAGTTGATGAATGCAATGATGCTCCAAATCCACCAAACTATCTTGCGGACTTAACTCTTCCGGCTTGCTGATTCTAAGCTCCGCATCCAAACGCTCACCGAGCAGCCGTTCATCAAGCAAAGATGCCAAATCATGAGTACTCAGTTTATCACTATAAGATTCATATCCCGGTCGACTGAATGCCGGTTTCTTTCCCAACATTCCTTTCAAATTAAACTGCATTAGCGCGATATTTGGTTTTGAGATATCCGTTTTCAATCTCCGATGCCGCAAAACACGTCCCGCTAGCTGAATAAAGGAACGATACGACGACGGTTCTATCACCGCCCAATCAAAATCGTGGTCACGCCCAACCTCTTCCACCGGTGTAGCCAGCAGGATAAAAATCACATTTTTCGCTTTGATCTGATTCAAATGCGATCTGATTTGAGGATTTGCAAAAACCGACTCATCGGTTTTTCGCTTTAAGACTTCATCCAGATGCTTTTCCTGTGCATTCCGCATAATCAAAACCTGCTGACTGTGGTACGCCATACAGCGAATCTCAATATCATCCGGCCACTCCGCATTCAGAAAATAGCGGGTAAGTTCAATACAGGGCTTAATATTCGCCACCCGCACGACACCAAAACTCACCTGCTTGCCGGATTCGTTATCCGTAACAAAATGATCCTGATGTTTTTTGAGAACCGCCTCCTGAATAGTGGAATAATATAAGTTTCGGACATTTTCTTCACTCTCTTCATCTGAATGACATGGCACAATTTCAGCTTTGCGTTTTACAATCTCTTTACGTAATGACTCTACCCGGCCTTTAACAAACAATTGATGTTGTCGGAGATAATCAGATAGACTGCCATCCACGCTGGATACCCGAGTTTTAAACTCATCTACCCAGGCACACCCTACAGTCTGACAACGACCTCGCATCCGGGCAAAAACAGACCATCCGGCTTGATATGCATTAAAATACCCTTCGGCTATATCCGGCGGGATGGTTGCGGATGATATCATCACTTTTCTTCCCAACATCCCCGCCAGGTGAATCAAACGACCGATGGCAATCAAATCTTCACCGGTAAAATCATCAATCTCATCAATTACCAGATCGGACGACATTAAACGCAATACCGGCAAAAGCCAGCGACCACCTCTCGTGGTTTCGGTGCCCCCCATGACATGGTCGATGGTACAACTAAGTACCGGTGCATATAAAAATTGACGATCTTTTTTAGAGTTCAACACCGTCCTTAAAAAATCATCCGGGATTGCCGAATCAAAATTAAGTTCGTTTCCCAGCAATGATGCCACCGATTCAGAACCGAACAGTTGAATATCTTCTGTCTCTGACTTCCGGTTCATCTTATGCAGATTCAAAACCGCACGAGAACCGATCAGCACCGCCAATTCATCACTTCCCAATCCGATACGTTCCCGGTACTCATCACCAGTCTGTAGTGTCAACGTCCGCAACCCCAAGGCCAAGATATAACGCAAGCTGTCTTCATCAGGTGATAACGCCCGCATGATCTTGGCATTGGCAAAGGTTTTTCCTTCTCCAGTGCTGGCCATGTTGACAACGAAAAAACCAAACTGCTCCGAATTTAACTCTTTTTGGCCCTCTCGCCACTGCTTGATCTTAGCGACAGCACCATCCTGCCACCGAAAACTGTAAGGACTTTTCCGCTTTAACGCTTTTATATCAAACGCCCTCGACAACTCGGATCTAAGATTCTCAAAAGCTGGGATCATATGCGCATTACGAACCGCTTGCTTTGTCACCCCCACCAGATGTTCATCCAGTGTCTGCAGTAAATCACCGGTTTTCCGTTCCGTATTCGCAAACAGGTCTAATTCTTTTATTTTTTCCCGGTTTTTATTGTCAGGTTCCAGAGACGAGTAGTAATGATCCCCCAACATTAATGCTAATCGACAGTGTTGCATTATCAAGCGCCAACTACCATCTGCCATTGCCTGTTCCAATAATTCCAGATTTTCCAATAATCTGGCCGCATGCTTTTTAGCCTGAGTCATCCACGCTTTGGATTTACTCGGAAGACCCTTGTAAAAGTCAAAACATCGGGGTTCATTTTCTTGATATTCCGCTGCAGACACTCTGTTTTGGTAGCCCCAGTCAGATTCAATTTTTTTAAGCAACCTACCCATATTCGTTGCAAATGTTTTCTCTTGATACCTCTTTATGGCAGGCAAACGATGGTGCGAAAGAATCAACCAAGAGATAATACTGACAACATCAGACAATCCGCACAACGGTTTGACTTTTTCTTTATGACAGTACTGCCCAACTGAATAAATAAGTTGATCGCTATCCAATTCCCCTTCGGACAAGGCGGTCAACCATTCACGATCTGGTTTTCCAGCAACCATTGCGTTGATGAAAAGCACTGAAATCCATTCATGCCGCAAGGGGTCACCAACCTTTTTACCATGCTCTAATTTCTCCTGAAAAAATTCTGACGATTTACCCCAGTCGTGAAACAGCGCAGCCAAAGCGGTCAAACTCTTGATTAAAGGCAAATAGTGCCAATCATTTTCCCAATTCTGGCGTAAAATATCTTTTTCAGTCGTGCTAACCGGCACAACCCCCTCAGGGTTAAACTTCCTCCTATTCCCCACGATCCACACCAATTCACTCCGACTACGGCTACGCATCCAATGACAAGCTACAGCCGTATTTTTAGACACGGTTTTCCTGAGAAGCTTTTTGACCGCCTGCAACCCTTCATCAGTAATTACCGTCTGCCAAGTCCGATCACCAATTCGGTTAGCAAAAGAATCCAATACTCGTCGGGTTTTATTCAGTGCTTTTTTCTCGCATTGGGCTACAAAAGTCACCATCATAAGCTTTGCCCTTCCAAACTCATTTTTTTGACAGTATCAAACATAAAATCCAACGCTTTATGTTGAGTGAAATTCAAAATACACTGTTGGCGAAATTCCTGTTCAGTTGCCAGCTCTTTGGCACAAATAAACGCCCATGGCAAAACCAACGCATCCTTGATCAGATCTGCCACATCAAACACCAGTGCACCACGCCGGGTTTTTCCGTGCATTACTGCAAACCCATGCGGAATCCCCAACACCCACAAAGTGGTGGCAGCAAGTCCGTAAGCCAGATAATTACCGTGATTCAAAAATGCATTGGCATCATCAATATTTTCATAATTACGCACAAAATCTGTCTGTTTTGTCCGATTTGACGCTATTTTATATAATGCTTTTGTAAGCTGTGCTTCCACAAGCAATAAATTCATCACATCTGGAGACTTTTCAATTTTAATCAAAGCCCTGGAAAGTGCCGGCCTGACATCGACATCATCCGCATAAAACCCTTCCTGTTGCAAAGCCTTGTCTTTTCCCCACACCTGTTCTAAAAATTCTATTCTGGCTTGCTGAAACCGTTTTGCAACTTTCAGACGCTTACCCTCTTCAAACCAGAACGACATCCACCCTTGCACATATTCCGTAGGGCGGTATTCGCTCTGCGGCAAAAGCCATTCCACCTCTGCTGCCGCTAGAAGCGGCGTTCCACCACTGCCGCAAAAACCTACCAACACCCCAGCAC
>JAOZLQ010000119.1 GCA_029934755.1 Desulfuromusa sp.
AGGCTGGTGCAGGTGGTTCCGCCGGGGTACTTTCTTCGTCACCCCCTTGGGCTAGCTCAATCGCTTGATGGAGTCGCTCTGATATCTCATCGGCAGGTGCAACCATTGCATCATCGTTGTAGTCACTTTCGACCATATCGAGGGCTTCTTTTGCAAAGTCGCAAGCGGCGCATAGCAGGGTGACATGGTTGGGAACTAACACAATTTCAGCGTTACGGATCATATCAAGAAGATTTTCGGCAGCATGAGCTACCCGTGTCATGTGATCAAATTCCAGAAAGCCAGCACTCCCTTTCATGGAATGGAACAGGCGGAAGATGGCATTGATTGTTTCAGAATCACTGTTCTGACCCAGTTCAATGATTGCTGGTTCCAGCTGCTCAATCATATCACGGCTTTCAGTCGCGAATTCTTGAATGATTTCAATCTGGTCGTCGTCGAGAGGCATACTCATCGCAGATCCTCAAAAGGTTAAATTTGCCGATATTTTAAATAACTTCACGAACAATAATTAATTATACAAAACAAATAAACAAATTCAAAGAGAAAAATTGATTTTAATAAATATTTTTCATGTTGATCGTAACAATTTGTGCCCCTACAGATGTGAATTGCGCAAATCCATAGAGGCACAAAATATCAAGCTCTGTTTATCTAAGTTTTTATCTGGTTTTTAAAAACTTTCCATAGCCATCACGATCTTGTTTTTCAATATGACTGATCAACCAATCCTTTAGAAAATTGAAGATATCGGTTGGTGGCATACGTTCCCCGCTTTTGAGTTTTTCAGCATAATTAGCAATTGTTTCAACAAAATTTTTATGAATTTGCTGATGAGCTTCAAGATCGGGATAATTGTGTTTTATCAGCATATCTTCTTCGGCGCGAAAATGGGTGACGGTGTAGTTAACCAGTTCATCAATGATTTCCCCGACAACCATTCTGTCACCACCATCCTTCATGCATTGGAAGAGTTGATTGATCAATTCAACCAAACGTTGGTGTTGTTGATCCATCAATGCAACCCCAGTGTTATACGTGTCATTCCAGTGAAACATCTGGGCACTATTATTTTGCTGTGAAGGTGGTGCCGATACGTTTCCCCAACCACCTGAATTGTTTTGTGCTGGTAAAGAAAGCTGCGGAGTGGAAGTTGGGGCGTAGCTTTGATTGTAAGATCCTTTGAGTTTAAAGCGGCTGAGTTGATGTTTTAATTCGGCAGCCTGGCTGGAGAGTTCTTCACTGGTTGCAGCACTCTCTTCAGAACTGGCGGTGTTTTGTTGGATCACTTGATCAATTTGCTGCATGCCGATATTAACTTGGGCGATTCCTTGAGCTTGTTCATTGCTAGAGGCAGCAATTTCAGCAACCAAGTCGCTTACCTTGCTGATCGATCCAACAATTTCCTCCAGTGCGCCGGCAGTTCGTTCGGCAATTTGTGTCCCTTTACCGGTTTTTTTCACTGATCCTTCAATGAGCTCTGCTGTTTCAGCAGCAGCTTTAGCGCTACGGGCTGCCAGATTACGAACTTCCTCGGCTACTACGGCAAAACCTTTTCCATGTTGTCCGGCACGAGCTGCCTCAACGGCGGCATTAAGAGCTAATAAATTAGTCTGGAAGGCAATTTCATCGATAACTTTGATAATTTTACTGATATTTTGACCCGATTCGTTGATTTCGCCCATAGCATTAATCATCTCGGACATCCGTTCACTGCCAGTTTTTGCAGCTTCTTGTGCTGAGGATGATAATTGGTTAGCTTGTTGGGCATATTCGCTGCTGGTGTTGGTCTGCCCGCCTATGACATTCATTGAGCTGCTAATTTCTTCAACCGATGCAGCAGATTGTGCCGCACCATCTGACAGGCTTTGAGCTGATTCACTGACCTGGGAACTGCCCGAATCAATTTGATCGCTGGCATTTTGAATCTGCATCATGATCTGGTTGAGGTCTTCACCTAGTTTTTTCAGACTTCCGCGAACCTGGTCGTGTTCATCACGCGGTTGAATGTCAAAGGTCAGGTCCCCGTTAGCAAGTTTCTGTAGGGAGTCGACAACTTCATTTTTCAGTGAATCCGCAAACCGATCCATAGTATCAGCGAGTTGGCCAAATTCATCCTTGCGCTTCATTTGTAAGCGTGTATCGAGGTGTCCATTTTCGAGATCACCTAACATCGCGACGACCTTCTTCATTGGTGCAGTCATAGAGCGGGTGATGAAGATAGCTAAAATAATACCGATCAGCAGAGCAAAAACACCGAGGATCGTCATACCCGTTCGGCTGTTGTTGGCTGTGGCGATCATTTCACTGTCGGTCATAATGTGTTGTTTGGAGGTCTCAGCTATTTTGGCTATCAGGTCGCCAACTTTTTTCAGGTGAACAGCCGTTTCCTCTTTATAGATAGCTTTGGCCTCAGCGTTAACCGGACTGAATGGGCTATAAACCTCTTTGATTCGTCGTCCGGAGGCATGCAACAGTCGATGAGGTTCTTCAAGGGCTTGCAGGTCCGCTTTGATCTCTGGCAGAATCTCTTCGGCATGCTGACGACCTTCCCCGTAATACCATTTTCCAAGGGAGCAGGTTTTATGATCTACCGAGGCTTTCAGTTCGGTGATTGAGGGGTCATCAAGGAAATTACGGACTGTATGTGCCCACTTCAAGTGTTTGTTTTCCAGGCTAATCATCTTACTACGGAGCTTGTTCCCATCGGAAACCTCCATGCCATTTTTAACGGTTGTTGATAGGCCAAGGATTCCCCATAGGAGAATGGCTAGAAGCAGGGAGAGGATGGTTCCAGAGAGTAGAACCATTGTGGTTCCAATTTTAAGATTGTTAAACATTTCCAGTCTCCATTATGTAGCGAATTTAAGCATTAGAATCTTGTAAAGATTTAACATAATAAAAAGCTAATGTCAAAATATTTATTGATTTTTTCTATAGATAAAAACAAAAAAGCGGAGCACAATTACTTTGTGCTCCGCTTATGATTAATCTCTGTTTTTAGCGAATGGTTTTACCAACCACCTTTGTTGCTCGGAAGTTGTGATGTTAAAGGGGGTGGTGCGCTAAATCCCGGTGACGATTTCAGTTTGAAACGTCCCAGTTGATTTCTCAATTCTGCTGCTTGACTCGATAGTTCCTCACTGGTCGCAGCACTCTCTTCGGCTGTGGCGGTTGTCTGTTGGATGACTTGGTCAATCTGCTGCATGCCAATATTGACCTGGGCAATCCCTTGGGCTTGCTCATTACTCGAAGTGGCAATTTCGCCAATCAGATCGGTTACTTTTCCGATTGATCCAACGATCTCATCCAATGCTTCGGCAGTTCGTTCCGCAATCTGAGTGCCATTGCTGGTTTTTTCCACCGAACCTTCAATCAACTCTGCTGTTTCAGATGCCGCTTTAGAGCTGCGGGCGGCCAAGTTGCGCACTTCTTCAGCAACCACGGCAAAACCTTTACCATGCTGACCTGCACGAGCTGCTTCAACGGCAGCATTGAGGGCTAATAAATTGGTTTGGAAAGCAATCTCATCGATAACCTTGATGATTTTGCTGATATTTTGTCCAGCTTCGTTGATTTCACCCATGGCACCGATCATCTCGGTCATCCGTTCACTGCCAGTATTTGCAGCATCTCGCGCAGAAGCTGATAATTGATTAGCCTGCTGGGCATTTTTAGCACTGGTGCTGGTCTGACTGCCAATGACATTCATTGAACTGCTGATTTCTTCGACCGATGCAGCAGATTGTGCTGCGCCGTCAGATAACATTTGGGCTGAATCACTGACCTGTGAGCTGCCTGAGTCAATTTGTTGTCCAGCGATCTGCAGTCCGGAGACCATTTGGGTTAAATCTTCACCCAGCTTTTTGATTGCATGGCGCAAGGTATCGTTTTCATCATGGGGAGTGATGTCAAAAGTCAGATCTCCATTTGCTAGTTTCTGTAGTGGGGTCACAATATCAGTTTGCAAACTGTCAGCTAGCGTATCAAGGGTACGGGCGGCATCACCTAGTTCATCTGTTTGCGTCAGGTTAAGTCGATTATTTAGATGCCCTTTATTAATATTTATCAGTGCCATTTTCACTTTAGTGAGCGGGATAACAATCATTTTACGAAGCAGGAAGAATAGAGCCAGCCAAATAATGATTATGATAAAAGCTCCCCTGCCAATATTGCCGGTTATGTTTTTACTGAGGGTCATCGCCAGAACTTCATCCTGCTGTGATTTTTCCTGATTAAGTTTATCCAGGCTGAAGTCGAGATAGAGGACACCGGCCAGACTGCCGAGTTCAACATCATCATGACATTCCATACATTTTTGTTCATAGGCGTGCGAGTGGGCAATAAAGAACGAATCGGTGCTTTCTTTTTTGATACTGACCTTTTCTCTCGGTTCAGTGATATTAATGCGGGAAAGTTTCTGGCCAATTTTATCTTTTTTACTGGAATATATGGCGATTCCTTGGGGGTTAACAAGTCCAACTTCCAGAACCCCGGGAACTTCTCCGAGCCCAGATAAGAGCTCATCAAATACATCCATTTCGCCGCGCTCCAGAGACCCTTTTGTTCCGATTTCTAAACACTTGAAGATGCTATGCGCTTCTTCAAGTACTCCGGAGTGGATAGCCTCCAATGAGCTATTTTGCTGTGCTTTCAGGATATTTTGTGACTGAAATGTTGCAATTGTAAGACCGAAACCGAGAATACCCAGCAGGATCAGACTCAGGGCACCACCTATTTTTTTCTGGATGCTGTTCAATTTCATATGGACCTCTTTAATGTCGAGATAGTGTTTCTATGTAGACAGTGACTGTGGGATAGGATGCTAGCAGGTAAGAATAGTGATTGCAACTATTTAATTTATAAACATTAATGTAGGAATGCAGATATATGAAAGTGTGAATTAAATTTATGCGCAGGTTTTGTGGGAATAGTTTTTCCGACGCCTTCGAGACGATATGCTTTCAGCAGGAGAGGTTTTAATGGCAGTGCTCCAGTTTTTGACCAGTGGGGTCAAGTCTGGTCGAACCTGAGACCAGAGAGTAAAAAGTTCCAGTGATTTAGGTGTCAGAGGATGTTGTAAAAAACGTTTTTCTGCTCGAAAACCACGTCCCCGAGCGAAACGAAAACAGCCGATTAATAGTTCACGGGCCTGATGGCGGATACCGCTGGAAATACTGAAGTAGCGACAATGGGGGACAATAATCTCATTTGCTAAATGTAGAGCTTCGGTGATAGTGGTTTTTGGTAATGGTGGGCAACTGTCCATGAACAATCTCAGGTAGAGTGCAGCAATGGCGAAGCTCTCTTCTATCGGTATTCCTGTCGCCGTTCTTTGATCGATCGTTGCCAGCAGGGCAATACTTTCATCTGTCCCTGGATAGCCTGCCAGCAGATGCGGTAACATCCCCAATTCACGGCAGAGTTTTAAAACCGGACCAGCTATTTTATGGCGGAACAGCTCCATAATCTCTTCACGCACCCGAGCTGGTGCTGCGGTTTCCAAGAGCTCTTTGTGTTTTTCAATAGCCGTGTAAATATCTGCTTCTATGGTGAAATCGAGCCTGGCAGAGAACTCAATTGCTCGCAGCATTCGTACTGGATCTTCAACGAAGCGGATCTGTGGGTTACCAATAACGCGTAGCCGTTTTTCATGTAGATCTTTGATTCCCCCCAGGTAATCAATCACCGAAAAATCGGCAATATTGTAAAACAGAGCGTTGATGGTAAAATCACGTCTGGCAGCATCTTCGCCGGGGGAGCCAAAAACATTCTGCACAAAATGAAAATGATCCTCCGGATCATCCGGCAGTTCCTCCTCTTCCGGCTGGCGGCGAAAGGTGGCGACCTCAATCAATTTATTTCCGGCAAAACGGATATGTGCCAGACGAAAGCGGCGACCAACCAGAAAGCAGTTGCGAAATAGTTTGCGCACCTGATTTGGGGTGGCATCGGTACCGATATCAAAATCTTTCGGTTGACGGCCCAGCAACAGGTCACGAACACTCCCACCGACCAAGTAAGCTTTGTAACCATGCCGATGGAGTCGATAAAGAACTTTTAAACTATCTGTATCGATTTGTTTTCGGGAGATGCAATGTTGGTTACGGGGCAAAATGGTTGGTTTGTTTTCGCTCATGATTGCTCGGAGAATGGGGGTTGAAATCAGCCGAACTATAGCAGGTTATGGATAGGCAATGAAGAAATTTTCCTGTATTCTTGATCGGCAAACAAGAGGATAGAAAATCGATGAAAAAACCTTACAATCTACTGGTTATTCTGGGAGCAACTGCCGGAGGGAAGACCGGACTGGCAGTCAAGGTTGCGACCCATTTTGACGGTGAAATTATCTCTGCTGATTCGCGTCAGGTTTATCAGGGGATGGATCTGGGGACGGGGAAAGATCTACAAGAATATGGGGATGTCCCTTACCATCTGATCGATATTGCCGTGCCAGGTAGCGAATATAATGTTTTCCAGTTTCAGCGAGATTGCTTTGCCAGTATTGAATCGATCTGGCAAAGGCAGAAATTACCGATTATTTGTGGTGGTACCGGTATGTATCTTGATGCGGTGCTCAGTGGTTATCGCTTGGTTTCTGTCCCACCAAATCAGCAGTTAAGGGATGAACTAGAGCTTTTCAGCGATAATGCGCTGCAGCAGAAGTTGCTGCAACTTAAGCCGGAGCAGCACAACCGAACTGATCTGGGACAACGAGAGCGGCTGATTCGGGCGATAGAAATTGCTGTGGGGGAGCGAATTGCCGCGAAGGATTTGCCACCCTTGCCAAGAATCTCTCCACTAGTTTTTGGGATTAAATGGCCACGTGAGATTTTACGTAAACGGATAGCTATCCGTTTGCGGCAGCGTTTTGAAGCAGGGATGATTGATGAAGTACAGCAATTGTATAATGCTGGGGTGCCTTGGGAAAAACTGGAATTTTATGGTTTGGAATATCGACTCATTGCTCAATATCTTCAGGGTAAATTGAACCGAAACGATATGGGGCAGAAGTTGCGGAGTGCCATCGGTCAGTTTGCCAAGCGGCAGGAGACATTTTTTCGGCGGATGGAGAAGCGGGGGGTGGAGATTTGTTGGCTGGATGGGGAAGGGGATGTTTTTGGGGAGTTGTGT
>JAOZLQ010000120.1 GCA_029934755.1 Desulfuromusa sp.
AATGGAACAAAGAAGAAGTAGAAAAAGTGTTGTCAGGTCTGAATACCTGACAACCCTTTTTTTGTTGTGCTACGTTGCTCCCCTAAGGAGAATGGGGATCGTTGGGAGAATCAAGGGGGACGTTGTTGTTATTGTGAATGGAATAGGGACTCAGCCCATATTTTTTCTCATCACCTTTTCTTGACAGAAGGTTACACTCTTTGTGGTTTTCTGTTGTGCGATGTAGCGAATCGGTAATTGAAAATACAATGGGGACATTCATACTTTCAAACTATTGCTTTCGACAAACCACCATCTTACTATGATGTGGAGTTATTGATGCCTCCAAAGTGGTGATAGATAAGTTATTGCTCTTATTTTCTGGCATTAAGTTTCTGGTGCAAACGGGTCCAATTTAGGATTTTTTTATCGGCAGTAATTAAAATAGCACTTTGTTCAATAGCAGTGGCAACTATCATGCGGTCTGCAGGATCTCCATGAAAATCTTGCAGTTGTCCAGCTCTGATTGCAGTCGAACCAGTCAGGGAAATTTCAAGCAGTCCATTCCTTAATAAACCTTGCCGCCAGATATCGAGCTGAATATCAAATTCTAGTCGTCCCTTTTCGATCAACATTGCAATTTCCCAAAAACTGATTGTTGCGACAGCTAACTGTCTATCTGCTAATGCCTGGTCAATTTCATTTAAAGCGATGGTGCCTAGCTGCTCATTCCCTTCGGCAAGCCATACTAACGTATGAGTATCAAGCAAGATCATTTTTCCACATCCCACTCAGTGGCAATTGCTTCAATTAAATCGTCTTTAATTTTTATGGAGTTTTTTTGTAGCCCAAAAAGTGTCGGTGGGCGATGATTGTATGGTTTCAGAATGGATACGGGTCTGCCATTTTTGGTAATAATTATTTCTTCACCGGTTTCATTGACTTGATCCATAAGACCGAGACATTTGGCTTTAAATTCTGCAGCTTTAAATGTTTGCATATTAACCTCCTATACTGCCTACTCACTTTTCATGACTATAGTCGTAACCATGGATACCTGCAAGTAAAAAACCAGTGCGTCTTAGGGGGACGTTGTTGATATTATGAATAAGTATGCTATACTCCTCTCATGCCAAGACAAGCCCGTATCGATGTTCCTGGTCTGCTGCAACATGTTATTGTCAGAGGTGTTAGCAGACTCCCAATCTTTTATGACGATAATGATCGGCAAAATTTTCTTGTTCGGTTGAGTCGGTTGCTGCAGGATACGAATACGATCTGCTTTGCATGGGCTTTGCTGGATAACCACTTTCATTTGTTGTTGCAGCCACAAAGAACTAAACTGGCATTTTTAATGCGACGCCTCTTGACCGGCTATGCGGTTGCATTTAACTTGCGACACAAACGTGCTGGCCATTTATTTCAGAATCGTTACAAATCAATTGTTTGTGATCGTGATTCCTATCTTCTTGAACTGATCAGATATATCCATCTTAATCCGATCCGTGCAGGAGTGGTCAGTGATTTGGAGTCACTTGCGTCTTATCGTTGGTGTGGACATCGTGAGCTGCTAGATGATTTCCCTGATGGTTTGGTTTGTGTCAAAGAGGTTCTGCAACTATTTTCTGCTAAGCGGCAGGCTGCCAGGCAGAAATATCTCGATTTTTTGTCAGACGGTATTGGTCACGATGTTACTGGTAAGTTTTCTAAAGGGGGGATGCTTGCCAGTTTAGTTTTGGATCCTAATCTCGATCCTGATGATTTGTTTGATGAACGGATGCTAGGCGGTGGATTGTTTGTCGAGCAGGTTTTAAACGATGCAGGGTTGGTTCCAAATACTATCCAGATAACTCTTGCTGGGCTGATTGACTTGGTTGCTGGTGAATTTGAGATCGATCAGCGGCGCTTGATAAAACCAGGTAAGGAGCGTTCTCTATCTGCGGCAAAGGCAGTGATCTGCCATGTTGGGTTAAGAGATTGTAGGTTTAAGGGCGTCGATATTGCGAAATGTCTTGGTATGACCTCATCTGCTGTTTCGCATGCAGCAACCAGGGGAGAGGGAATCCTGTTGCGGGATGATTGTTTGCGAAGCAAGTTGATGGGAAAACTGTAAATAACAACAACGTCCCCTTCTGCTGAGGTTAGGTTGATGGAAAAAGATAATATTGTGAAAATTTTGATAGAGTTGCTTTGCGATAAAGCAGACTTTGCCTTGCTTTTTGGTTCCTTGGTTAAGGATGAAGCGCGAACTACCCGGGAAAGTGATGTTGACTGCGGAGTATTTTTTTATCCAGAGCTTATTGCCGACAGGTCATATTTAGATATTGCCGAACGCTTTGAATTTACTGTTGGTCGAAAGCTTGATCTTGTGTGCTTGAACACTGCTGATATCATTATCGCATCCCAGATAATTGCGACAGGTGAAGAAATCTTTGCGCATTCGAAAAAGCAACTTGATGCCTATCGGGCGCATGTGATGAGTCGTTATATCGATTTTAAGCAATCAAGGAAAATTATTGAGGAGAATATTTTGGTGAGGCCAAATTATGGGCAATGAGGAAGATGTCGTTCTTGCAAAGATTGCAATCATTAAGAAATGTGTTGCCACCCTTGTTGAGATTCAAACGGCAGATTTAAATCCATGGATGATGGAGGATTTGTCGGTTCTGAATCTACAGCGAGCAATTCAGGCGGCAATAGATCTGGCTCATGTGGTGATCGCAAAATATGGTTATGGATTGCCCAGCGATTATGGTCAATCGTTTGATATCTTGTCCAAACATCACATCGTTGATTTTCAAACCACCAAAATCCTCAAAAAAATGGTTGGTTTCAGGAATATTTCTGTTCATGAATATCAGGAGATTAATGGTGAGATAGTGAAATCAATTATTGGGCATCATCTTAATGATTTTGAGGTTTATTACACTCAGGTTTACAAATTTGTTTTTAAGTCGGATCAGGAATAGTCCTGGTAAAGTTTAAGGAAAATCACTAAAACTATAAATAACAGCAACGTCCCCTTCGCTTACTGAAACGAGACCTTGATGCCATTCGAATTCTATTTTTTCCTCAGCTCTGCATTTATCCTGGGTTCCGTTATTGGATCCTTTCTCAATGTTTGCATTTACCGTATCCCTGCCGGTAAATCGATTGTTTCGCCACCATCCTCTTGTCCGCATTGTGGGCACCAGATCCGCTGGTTTCAGAATATCCCGGTACTAAGTTATTTGTTTCTCGGTGCAAAATGTGCAGCGTGTCGGGCTTCGATTTCATTTCGTTACCCGGCAATTGAAATTCTGACTGGGCTGCTATTTACTCTTGCCCTGTATTATTTTGGTTTCAGTGGTGCAACGCTAGTTTATTGGGTTTTTCTTGCCGCTTTGGTGACTATCTCTTTTATCGATCTGGATCATCAAATTATTCCGGATGTTATCAGCCTCCCCGGAATTATTGTCGGTTTTACCTGCTCTTTTTTTATCCCTTGGCTTACTTGGATGGATTCGCTTCTGGGTATCATCCTCGGCGGTGGAAGTTTGCTGGCAATTGCCTGGATTTATGAAAAGATAGCCAAGAGAGAGGGAATGGGTGGTGGAGATATTAAACTGCTGGCGATGCTGGGAGCATTTCTTGGTTGGAAAGCAGTACTGCCAGTTATTTTTATTGCTTCATTGATTGGTTGTTTGGTTGGTATCCCATTAATTCTGGTGCAAAAGGGTGATACGAAACTAGCCATTCCTTTTGGCCCTTTTCTGGCTTTTGCCGCGACAGTTTATTTGTTTTGGGGGCGTGATCTGGTTTATTGGTATTTGAATTTGCTTCGATGAATTAAGTTTTTTTTAATTTATTTATTGGTTTAATCTAAAACTTCTTGACAATAACGTACATTGACCTATAATTACGCAAAATTTGATTGTTATTGCTGTTAAGAGGCTAGGTGGATGCTGAATCACGTCAGGGAAATTCGAGAATCATTATTGATGAGTAAGGCTGAGTTAGCGCGTAAAGCTGATGTTTCGCCATTAACCATTACGCGAATTGAACGTGGTCACCCCTGTCGTATGGAAACAATGCGTAAAATTATTTTGGCACTGGGTTACAAGCTACCTGATAAAACTAAGGTATTTCCAGGGTAGGCTGTCTTCTGGCCGGTACACCGCGGCTGATATTTTGGACTCTATTCGGACTGGATAAAACATGTTCGCCTCGAAAAAAGATATTGTAGGTATTGATATTGGTTCAAGCGCGGTTAAAATTGTGCGTTTGCGGGAGTCTCGTGGGACTTTCCATCTGGAAAATATTGGCATCATGCCGCTAAATCCAGAAACGATTGTTGATAATACTATTATGGATTCAACGGCAATTGTTGATTCTATCCAAAACCTACTGGGTGCGATGAAAATTAAGACAAGAAAGGTCGCGACCTCAGTATCTGGCCATTCTGTTATTATCCGTAAAATTAGTTTGCCGATTATGACTGATGCTGAATTGGAGTCATCGATTCAATGGGAAGCCGAGCAATATATTCCTTTTGATATTTCCGAAGTCAATATTGATTTTCAAATTATCGGTCCCGATGCAAAAGATCCTTCGCAGATGAATGTTATGCTGGTTGCGGCAAAGAAGGATTTTGTTGATGATTATACCTCACTTTTTGCTGAGGCTGGACTTGAGCCGGTAGTCATGGATATTGATTGTTTTGCCGTTGAGAACATGTTCGATTACAACTATGGTTTTGTTGATAATGAGGTCGTCGCGCTCATTGATTTAGGTGCTAGCGCCACGAGTGTCAGTGTTCTTAAAGGTGATACTTCGGTATTTACTAGAGATATCCAGACGGGTGGCAACTTATTGGGTGAAGAATTGCAGAAGCGTCTTGGAATTAGTGGCGACGAAGCTGAACAGGCCAAACTTGGAGATCGCAATATCGCTGATGTTGATCCTGATTCCATGGATGAAATCCTGGCCGATGCTATCGAAAATTTGGTGCAAGAAGTACAGCGTTCTTTAGATTTCTTTTCCGCTACCTCTAGCGAGGATCGAGTTACAAAGGTCTACTTAACTGGTGGGGTGTCAAATTCAGTGCAAGTTAGAGAAGCGTTAGAAGAACGTCTTGGCATTCCTGCTGAAAGAGTCGATCCTTTTAGAAATATAACCATCAATGAAAAAGAGTTTGATCCTGAGTATCTCGATGCAATCGGCCCGATGTTTTCTGTGGCTGCGGGATTGGCAATGAGGAAGGTAGGTGACAAATGATTCGGATTAACCTACTGCCAGTCAGGGCTGCACAGAAAAAAGAGAAGCTTCGCTCACAACTTTCTGTATTTTTTCTCTGTTTTATCCTTGTCTGTATAGGCTGTGGTGCTTTGTACGTTCAAAAGATGACAGCTATTAATGGTGTTAAGGATGAGATTACTTCTATTAATCAGAAAAACAATGCTTTAAAGAAGAAAATCGGACAAGTTAAAGATTTTGAAAAGAAAAAAATAGATTTAGAACAAAAACTTGCAGTTTTACAGACATTGAAAGATGGAAAGTCTGGACCAGTACATTTACTGGATGAGCTGAGTGCTGCATTGCCTGAAAAGTTGTGGTTAACAAAGTTTTCCGAAAAGGGTGGTGGCATTAATTTGTCAGGAGTGGCAGATAACGAGAATACGGTTGCTGTTTTTATGCGGAATCTGGAAGCATCCCCTTATTACGAGAATATTGAACTGTCAGTAACTGAACAGACTAAGGCTGGTGACAGAAAGATGCAAAAATTCACCTTGAATTGTAGCGTTACTCTGCCATCATCAGAATAAACGGGATTTTAAACGATGAATTCACAAGTCGAGAAAGTCTTACATCTACCAGCTTATCAGCGAATCTTGCTGGTTCTGATAACTATGGCAATTTTTGTAGCGGGTTTTTATTTTCTGCTTTATCAAGCCCAAATGGAACAGCATGATAGTTTAATATCCACGCGGAATGCTGCTCAGGTTCAGCTACAAAAAAATCAAAAAATTGCCAATAATTTGGCAGTGTATCGTGCTGAATATGAAAAGATGCAGGTTAGGCTGGAAGAGGCACTTGGTGAATTGCCGCTAAAGAGAGAAATTCCGAGTTTATTGACCAGTATTGGCGATCTTGCTAAGGAAAAGGGCTTAGAAATATTACGGTTTAAGCCTTCAGGTGAAACGGTTAAAGGCTTCTATGCTGAAGTTCCAGTGACTTTAAAATTGTCGGGTTCTTATCATCAAGCTGCTGCTTTTTTTGATGTGGTGAGTAAAATGGAAAGAATTGTCAACATCCAGGGTTTGACTTTAGGTGGGGCAAAAGATGTTGATGGTAAAACCACCTTGGGGGTTGATTGTAACGCTATTACTTACCGTTTTGTAGAAAATGCTACAGATCAGGTAGTAACGAAAGGTGGTAAGGGGAAATGAAATCAAAATTTCTTATGGTTTTTAAACTTTCCTTGTTACTGCTTTCCTTATTGTTGACAGGAGTTGCAGTTGATGTTTTTGCTCAACAAAGCTCTGCTGAAGCTACAGAATTGCCTGCTCTGGAAATTGCTCAGGACGCTACTGAGGATGATAGCTTTGTTTATAGCCCCAGAGGTCGGAGAGATCCTTTTAAGCCGTTGATCCAGGATAAGCAGAAAATTGCGAAAAAAGTAAATAAGAGATCAGCTAAAATAAAAGGGCCACTAGAAAAATTTGAATTAAGCCAGTATCGTCTTATTGCTCTTATGGTCGTCAAAGGGATTCCACGGGCGATGGTGGCGGCCCCAGATGGCAAGAGTTATACTGTAAAAGTTGGTGAATATATTGGTCTGAATGACGGTTTGGTGCGTAATATCGAGACTAAAATTATTGCTATTGATACAAATGGTTTACGGGTGGAAAAAAGTCCCGATCGTATTGTTGTTGAAGAAATTAGTATTGACAGTTATACCGGTAGTGAAACGAAAGAAAATCGTTATATCGTAATGTAAGTTTTTTAAAATTGTGAAGCGTTAGTTGTACACTGAATGACTTTTAGGGGAATGATATGAGAAGAAGCGTTGTGCTCCTCAGTACGTTG
>JAOZLQ010000018.1:0-16693 GCA_029934755.1 Desulfuromusa sp.
AGAGGGGATTTTACTCCTTCCCCGCTTTATGGGGGAAGGTTGGGATGGGGGTGCTTGCGAAGCGATATGTTTTTTTGCTGTTCAGCTTTTATCTGCCAACTCTCGTCCGCGTTTTACATTAACTTGAGACAGTAATAATCCGCCAACAATGAAAAAAATGCCGAGGGCCAGAATTGAATTTCGTGAGTTACCGCTTAAATCTGCAACCAGAGCAAAAAGTAGGGGGCCAAAAATTGCCGCAAATCTGGAACTTATGGAAAAAAATCCAAAAAATTCTGCACTTCGTTGTTTTGGAACCATACTGGCAAAGAGCGATCGACTCAGGGCCTGACTTCCTCCCAAAATAATTGCTATGATTCCGCCAAGTATCCAAAATTCATATGCACTCGTCATCCGATAGGCAAATATGCAAATGATTAGAAAGATGACCAGGCTTAGAAAAATTGCGCGTGATGTTCCAATTTTCTCGCCCAAACGAGCAAAAAAAAGGGCTCCAGGCATTGCTAGAAACTGAATCATCAAAAAACATCCGATAATAGTTCCTTGCCCAAGTTGCAGCTCTTCGCGGGCGTAAATTGCCGAAACACTGATAAACGTTTGGATGCCATCGTTATAGCAAAGAAAAGCAATTAGAAAAATACTAAGGTCTCGATAACCGAGAAGCTGTTTAAACTGTTTAAAATAATTATTTAGACTAAATTGGTAGTCTGTTGTTGCCTTGTTTTCAGTTTTTGGCAGGTAAATGAATGTGGGAATAGCAAATATGAACCACCAAAAGGCCGTTAGTAGAAAACCAAAGCGAGTTGCGGTACCTCGATCAGCGAAGCCGAAAAATTCAAATTTTAGAATTAACAGAAAAACTAAGGCTAATAATAGTCCACCACCAATATAACCAGAGGCATACCCGCGTGCTGAAAGGCGGTCGGATTGCTCAACGGGAGCCAAAAAGGGGAGGTAAGCATTGTAGAAGACATTTGCCCCGGCAAAGGCAAAATTGCCCAAGATAAAAAAAGCAGATGCCATTAAATAATCGCCTGGACCCGTTGTTGCAAGTAACGCTGTTGTGACACAGCCAAACAGCCAGAACAGCATCATTAAGCGTTTATGCCAGCCATTTCGGTCAGCCAGAGCTCCGAGTGCTGGGGCAGAAATTGCTAATATTACCATTGAAATCGATACACTGTAGCCCCAGAGACTGGTCGCTGAAAACGTGTGATCAGTGAAAAAGGGTATGTTTGCTCCCGTTTCAGGAACCAGAGAAACAAAATAGACGGGTAGAACGGCAGCAAGAATAACTGTAGCAAATGCTGAATTGGCCCAGTCGTAAAGACACCAGCCAAAGTAGGCTTTTTGTTGTTGGGTTCTCAAAATATCACCCTTCAGAGAAATGAAATTTTAGGGTAAGTGATTTGACCCGTAGAGTGCAAATTAAAATGGGGTGTGGAAATTGATAAAAAAATGCCACGAACCTTGGAGGGGGAGTAAGGTTCGTGGCAAATAGCAAAAAAGGTATAATAAGCGTTATCGGTGAATTGTCCAGCGGATTAATATTAAATTTTCAATATGTTGTTTTTGCTATTTAAAAACTTATTCTACACATCGTTCAGTTGTCTCTGGTATTTACGATAGGCACAGATTTCTGGTAGCCAACTCAGGTCAGATACAATCTCTGGGGTTAATTTGATACAATCTTCTTCAACTTCAAGACGGTGCGGATAAATCCGACAAGTACGCTTATGTATATCGAGAAAGCGACAGGGAGTCGAGGTCGTATGGACGACTCCCTGTCGGTCAATTTTTTTCTCAAAACAACAAGCGCCGCAGCATTGGCAGATTGCTTCCCATTCGTGATGGTTCACAAGCTAGGCACACTCAGAATAGCCGCATGCATGACAAACGCAACAACCACCTTCATGTTCTACCGGACCGCCACAATCTGGGCAAGCGCCACCATTGTTTGTAAATTGTGCCGGTTTCTCATCTTCGTTAATCATATGCAGTTGAACAGCTTTAGCAACTGCATCAGCACAAGATGTTATTCTGTTTTCACCAAAACCAGCAGGTTTGTGGCAGGTGATGCCAATCAATTGTTTGACTGTTTGTCGGGCTTGTCCACCGCTGCGCCAGGATAAAGATACCAGACGGCCGATTGCTTCACATTGAGAAGCCGCACAGCCACCAGCTTTACCCATAGTGGTGAAAAGCTCAAATAAACCGTTTTCGTCTTCATTGATGGTGATATAGAGTGGTCCACATCCCGTTTCCATCTGGTAGGTAGATCCTGTTAGTGCACGTGGACGTTCTCGCTTACGTGAGGGCTTTTTGCTTTCCATCGGGACGGAAGGCTCAGTATTTTTCTCAGCATCTTTACCAGCAACAGAAAGAACTTGCATGTCACGTGATCCATCACGATAGATAGTAACTCCTTTACATCCTTCCTTGTAAGCTAGTCTATAGACGGTTGCAACATCTTCACGTGTTGCATCGCGGCAAAAATTGACGGTTTTTGAAACTGCATTATCGGTATGTTTCTGAAATGCCGCCTGCATCAGCACATGGTCGCTGGGTGTAATGTCGTGCGAGGTCACAAAAATTCTGCGGATGTCTGCCGGGACAGCATCAATATCTTGCACGGTTCCTTTTTCGGCAATTTCCTGCATTAGCTCTTCAGTATAAAAACCACGCTGTTTGGCAATTTTTTCAAACAGAGGATGGACTTCAATTAGTTTGTTGTTGTCGAGAACCTGACGGACATACGAAACTGCAAATAAAGGTTCAACGCCGCTGGAACAATTTGCAATGATCGAAATTGTTCCTGTTGGTGCAATCGTGGTGCAGGTGGAATTACGGATCGGGCTTATTCCTGGTTTGTCGTAAAGACTCCCTTTGATATTTGGAAAAGCACCACGTTCTTTCGCTAATTGCATCGATTCTTCATGTGCTTTATCGTTAATAAAGCGCATTATTTTTTCCCCGAGCTCAATTCCATCCTGACTGTTATACGGGGTGTCCAGTAAAATCAGCATATCAGCCCAACCCATGACTCCAAGCCCGATTTTCCGATTGGCTTTTGTCATCTCATCAATCTCTGGCAGGGGATACTTGTTGGCTTCGATAACATTATCAAGAAAACGAGTTGCTACTTTCACTGTTTTCTCAAGTTTGTCCCAGATAATTTTTCCATCAACAACCATATTAGCCAAGTTGAGAGAGCCAAGGTTGCACGATTCATAGGGGAGTAGCGGTTGCTCTCCACAAGGGTTAGTACTTTCATATTCACCAATATGCGGGGTTGGATTGTCACGGTTGAGGCGGTCAAGGAAGACGATTCCAGGTTCGCCATTAGACCACGCCATATCGATAATCTGGTTGAATACCTTGGTTGCGTTGAGTTGTTTAATCACCTTACCATCGCGTGGGTTGATGATGTCGTAATCTTGGCCCTTCTCAACCGCTTCCATGAAGTCTTCTGTCACACCGACAGAAATATTGAAGTTGGTTAGAATTGTCAGATCCCGTTTAGCCATGATGAAATCCATAATATCGGGATGATCAACGCGCAGAATTCCCATATTGGCACCACGCCGGGTACCCCCTTGTTTAATGGTTTCAGTCGCTGCATCAAAAACACGCATAAAGGAGATTGGACCAGAAGAAACGCCGCTGGTTGATCTGACTTCATCGTTGGCAGGGCGGATGCGGGAGAAGGAGAATCCTGTTCCACCGCCACTTTTATGGATCAAGGCTGTATTTTTAATTGCTTCAAAAATACTTTCCATTGAATCGCCAACTGGCAGGACAAAACAGGCTGATAATTGACCCAATTCACGTCCGGCATTCATCAGGGTTGGCGAGTTTGGTAAAAAGTCAAAGTTGACCATTGTTTGATAATATTGTTCTTCGAAATTGATCTTTTTTTTGTCGGTTGCAGGTTCTGCAGCATTGATCGTTTGAGCGACCCTGCGAAACATCTCTTCGGGAGTTTCGGTCGGATTGCCAGCATTATCACGTTTCAGGTAGCGTTTTGTGAGAACAGTGAGTGCATTTTTAGAGAGTTTTGGCGCAGCAATAGCTTTGTTTTTAGGCATTGGTGGTTCCTTTCGCGAATCTCATTTTGTCTACCCGAATTTATAAAGACGTAGCAGAATTAAGTTCAAGAATATAATTAATTGAATGTTTATTTTGGTACTATATTTTGTAGTGCGTGAATATAGACCACTACATCTAGTGTCTGTCAAGTGAGAAAAGTACAATCTGTCAAGTTAATGAAAAGTATAGATAATAGGAAAAATGTTGTTGAGTTTTATAATATCTGTAGAACATTGATGCTCTAAAACCATTCGTCAGTTTGACCCCGTAAGAGTTGTGCTTGTCGTTAACCAGAATATTGAGTATCCTGCCGCATCTCACCACAGAACCTGGATATTTTATGCCAAAAATAAAATCAATATACCTTGACAACGCGGCAACCAGCCATCCTAAGCCCGAGTCCGTTTATCTGGCGGTGATTGAAGCTTTACGCGCAGGGGGAAGTCCAGGACGGGGTAGTCATCAGTTGACGATGGTTGCAGAACGTTTAGTTTTTGCAACGCGGGAAGCATTGGCCGAATTGTTTAATGTTGATCACTCTGAGTGCTTTATTTTTACTCCTAACGGGACGACTGCAATCAATCAGGCTTTATTTGGTTTGTTAAGGTCTGGTGATCGGGTTGTAACAACAATGGTTGAGCATAATGCTGTGGTTCGCCCTTTGCGGGAACTGCAGAAACGTGGTGTAGAGGTTGTTAAAGTTGCCGCTGATCCAGTGACTGGCATCGTTCCAAGTTCATTATTGCAAGCGGCTTGTCTGCGTAAACCGACACGGTTGTTGTTAGTGAATCACTGTTCCAATGTGATTGGTTCTCTCCAGCCAATAACCGGTTTAGGTCGCTGGTGCCATAACCACAATATTTTGTTTATGCTTGATGGTGCGCAAACTGCGGGTTCACTGCCGATTAATTTGCAAGCGTTGAATGTCGATTTATTTGCTGCTCCTGGGCACAAGGGTTTGCTGGGACCACAAGGAACAGGTTTTCTTTATATAAGAAAAGGAGTTGATCTGCTCCCCTTGATATACGGAGGTACTGGAGTTAATTCTTCCTCTGATTCACAACCCCAGTTATTACCGGAACGATTAGAATCAGGAACTCTCAATCTTCCGGGGCTGGCTGGATTATATGAGGCATTACGGTTTATTTTGAAAGCGGATATTGTGCAGGTGCGTGCTCGGGAAGTTGCGTTGGTCAGGAAAATTCTTTCAGGACTTGGCATGATGAAAAGCGTCAAGCTTTATGGCTCTGATGATGTTATGCTGCGAGGCAACGCGATCTCATTCAATCTTGCGAATTACGATCCTTCATCTGTCGGATTTGCTCTGGATCAGCAGCAGCAAATTTCAGTACGGGTTGGTTTGCATTGTTCTCCCGATGCGCACCGAACGATTGGAACTTATCCCCTGGGGACAGTTCGTGTCAGTCCCGGGTATTTTACTACTGATGAAGAAATTGATCGTTTCCTGCGAGCCATGCAGAAACTCAATGATAATAAGCTGATGAATTAATCAGTTCAAAAGTGAGAATCTTCTATCGTAAGAAGGAATCAACTGATGAAAAATTATATTCTCGATACAAATGTTTTGTTGCATGATCCACAGGCAATTTTTAAATTTTCTGATAATACTGTAATATTGCCTTTAACTGTCATTGAGGAAATCGATCGGTTTAAGAAAGATCAGAGTGAAACTGGACGAAATGCTCGTCAGGTTTCACGCATGATTGATGAGTTCCGTTCGCAAGCCAAGCTGGTTGAAGGGGTTTCTCTGGACAATGGAGGGCTCTTTAAAGTTGCGGTTTATAAACAGGAATTTTTGCAGAAATTACCTCCTGAATTGAGAAATGATAACGGAGACAATCGAATTCTGGCTGTTGCTCAGGATTTGCAACAAAATTTACCGCAAGGAACAGTTTTTTTTGTTACCAAAGACATCAATTTGCGGATCAAAGCCGACACAATAGGTTTGTGGGCCGAAGATTATCAGAGTGATAAAGTACCGATTGAAGATCTCTATACCGGTACCGGTGAATTGCTTTTATCTAAAGAAAAAATTGATCTGTTTTTTGATCAGGGGACGTTGGATGTTGAGGGTGACTTTATCGCTAATCAAGGGTTTACTCTGGTCGATGAAACCAACCCATCGCATACGGCAATTGGACGCTATGATGCGACCATGAAAAAAATTGTCAGCTTAATCAATGTACAAAAAGAGGGAATCTGGGGCATTCATCCACGGAATCGTGAACAACAGTTTGCATTTGACCTGCTTCTCAATGACGATATTCAACTGGTTTCTTTGGTTGGTAAAGCTGGAACGGGGAAAACTCTCCTTGCTATTGCTGCCGGTTTGGTAAAAACGGCAAATGAAAGTACTTATAATCGGTTGCTCGTTTCGCGTCCGGTCTATCCGATGGGCCGTGATCTCGGTTTTCTCCCGGGTGATATCGAGGACAAGTTAGCTCCCTGGATGCAACCGATATTTGATAACGTTGAGTTACTCTTGTCCTCCTATGATGAAGGTGGAACCCGGAAACGTGGTTACCGGGAACTTATTGATCTTGGTTTGATGGAAATTGAACCCCTGACTTATATTCGTGGGCGCTCTATCCCCAAGCAGTATATGATTGTTGATGAAGCACAAAATCTCACCCCACACGAAATTAAAACGATTATTACCCGGGCAGGAGAGGGGACCAAGATTGTTCTGACTGGCGACCCTTATCAAATTGACAACCCCTATGTCGATTCTGCCAGCAATGGTTTATCTTTTTCTGTTGAACGTTTAAAGGATCAGAATATTACCGGTCATACGACCCTGACTAAAGGGGAACGTTCTTTACTTGCTGAATTAGCCGCCAATCTCCTTTAGCTCTTAGGCAATGATTATTTATGCTATTACTCGCTCTTGAAAGCTCATGTGACGAAACAGCGGCAGCGGTGGTTCGTGATGGTGAGCAAATATTATCCAATATGATAGCCTCACAGGTGGATCTGCATGCTGTTTATGGTGGCGTTGTTCCAGAACTGGCATCACGGCGGCATCTTGAAGTTATTAATTCATTAGTGACCGAAGCGCTAGACCAGGCTTCGATTAATCCTGATGATTTGGAAGGGGTTGTCGTGACGCGTGGACCAGGGTTGGTTGGCGCTTTACTGGTCGGGGTATCATTTGCCAAGGCATACGCATACGCGCTTAATATTCCATTGATTGGTGTTCATCATATCGAAGGTCATATCCAAGCAATTCAGTTGGAAGAAAAGGTTGCCTACCCCTATTTAGCGGTTGCCGTTTCCGGGGGGCATACCCATTTATATCGGGTCGATGGAATTGGCTGTTATTCCTTGCTTGGAAGAACAGTTGACGATGCAGCAGGGGAAGCTTTTGATAAAGTGGCCAAAATGTTGGGGCTTGGTTATCCAGGAGGACCGATTATTGACAGACTAGCTGCAGCAGGTGACGATGGTGGAATTGTTTTCCCCCGCCCGATGCTTAAAAAAGATAATTTTGATTTCAGTTTTTCAGGGATGAAAACATCGGTTTTGAATTATCTACACCGACTTGACACTGTGCTGGATGATAATAAAATTTGCCAGATTTCTTGTGCTTTCCAGACTGCGGTTGTCGATGTCATCACGCAGAAAGCCTTGCGAGCCGCTGAGTCTGAAGGTTTGAATCGTGTCGTTGTTGCTGGTGGGGTTGCCTGCAATTCTGGTTTGCGAAAACAGTTTGCGGAACTGGCCATTATCAATGGTATAAAAGTTTTTTTTCCGGCACCAATCCTGTGCGCTGATAATGCCGCGATGCTGGCGGTTGCCGGTGATTATTATTTATCTCGAGGGGTATCATCCGGTCTCGATTTGAATGCTGTTTCCAGTTGGCCGTTGGAGCAGGTTGGTTGCAATTAAAGTAGAGAGATTATGTGGCGTCGCTGGGGTTTTTTTAGACAATTTAAATTAAACGTAATCCAGTTGGCGCGCCTTCGGTCGGAACCAGATGCTGTCGGGCGTGGAATGGCGCTTGGTCTTTTTATCGGATTTTCCCCTACATTTGGGTTTCAGATTTTTTTGGCGATTTTGTTTGCATTTTTATTGCGTCAAAATAAAATTGCAACCTTTGTCGGGGTCTGGATCACTAATCCTTTTACTGCTCCTTTAATTTATGGTTTGGAATACGAAGTAGGCCGAATGCTTCTTGGTATGCCACCTCTTGGTCTCAATTATCTTGGTAGCCATTTGAGTTGGTCGTTGGGGGTTCAGGTTGGAGCCCCGATGTTGCTCGGCAGCTTAGTTCTGGGGATACCCGTAGCAATTATTGGTTACTCTATGACTGTCCGGTTGGTTCCCAGTTTGAAATACTGGAAAATTCCCCGTTGGCCGCGTAAACGTAACTTCAGGAAAAACAAAAAAAATGAATTATCGGACTAAAAAACGTTTCGGCCAGCACTTTCTCCATGACCGTATAACTATTGATAAAATTATAGCGGCTGCGCAACTTGATTTAAACAAGCCAGTCGTTGAAATTGGTCCCGGTCTTGGAGTTTTGACCGATGAGCTCCTGCCACGATCTGTGCATGTTCAGGTGATGGAAATTGACCGAGACTTGATTGAGCGTTTAGAGGCACGCAATGATTCGCGTCTGACAGTGCATTCTGGAGATGTACTTAAACTGCCTTGGCGAGACCTTCTTGAGCAACCACCATATACACTGGTTGCTAACCTTCCCTACAATATTTCCAGTCAAATTGTTTTTCGTCTTATTGAGCATCGTGATTTGTTTCAACGGATGGTACTGATGTTTCAGCGTGAAGTTGGGGAGCGGCTTGTTGCGCCACCCGGCGGCCGTGATTATGGGATTCTGTCGGTTCTTTGCCAACTTTGGTTTGATATCAAAACTGTGACCTTAGTGAAGCCTGACGCTTTTACTCCACCACCGAAGGTCGATTCGATTGTCCTTAATTTTGTCCCGTTACCCCATCCGAGGGTTGATCCAGTTGATGAAGTTCTCTTCAAAAAAGTTGTGAAAGGGGCTTTTACGCAGCGACGTAAAACCTTGCGCAATAGTTTTCTCGCCAGTGGGTTTGATTCCATTGATATTGATTCTGTTCTCAAACAGTCAGGGGTTTTGCCTGGTTGTCGAGGTGAAACACTTTCACTGCAGAATTTTTCAGATCTCACCAAGTTTTTTTCCAAAAAAATAAATTAAAAATTTATAAAACGTACTTGATAACTGGCAATTCGTGGTTTATTATTTTGCTGTGCTGCTATTGATAATTCCGTCTGTGGCTAAGCATGAAAATATTACCCTTTTTTGGTGTATTAGGGAGATAAACATGAAAGTGGCAGTGGCCCGTGGTGGTCGAACGTCAGAAGAAAGAGATCAGCTTTTTCAACCTAAAACGATTGAACAGGAGTTGATCCGCCAGGGTCAGACGGCGGGCTTTCCCGTCTATCTTGACCTGGCAAATATTTTGCGGCAGGAAATTCCGGAAAATTTTCTATCTTCTCTTTCTTTGTCCGAGCTTGTGGGAAATCTCCTTCAGGCGAGTAAATTTCTTTCCCAACGCAAAAATGATGAAATTAAGGTGAAATTGCAGGCTCAAGAAACACCTGGGCATTATTATCTTTTTAGTAATGCTCCCGATGCGAATCATATATTTTTCTCATTGCAGGAATATTTGCACCGCCGGTCGTTTCATTTCCGAGTTATCTGTCATCCTATCCTTTCAGTTGTACGCGAGAATGATGTGCTGCAACAAGTTTCTGAGGGGAACCCTGAGTTGCCTCAGGAGTCATTTGTTTGGATGGAGTTGGAGCGTTTTCCTGCGCGTAAGGTTGAAGATTTAGAACAAGCTATTACAACGATTATTTCTTCTGCAGTTATGATCCATAAGGATCGATCCCCAATGTTGCAAAAATTTTCCGATCTGGGTAAAATAGACGGATTAAGTCAATATCAGGATCTGTATGACTGGTTACAGCAGGAAAACTTTATCCCCGTAGCAACACGCAGCTATACTTATGCTAAAGATGCCGACTCAACCAGTTTTGCAGAAGAAACTTCTAAATCTTTGGGGTTGAGTCAGTTTTATGATCGTGCATTTTATAAAGACGCACAAGCCGTTTCCCTGACTCCTGATTTAGTTTTCCCGCTCTTGGGGCATGGAAAGAGTGTTGATCTTGAAAAGACTGAATTGCGTTGCCCTCTACATCGATTCGAGCGTTTGACCTATATCGGTTTACGTGAAGAATTGGCCGATGGCGAGTATCGTGAACACTGTTTTTGGGGTTTTTATACGCAGAAAAGTATCGATCAAAATACTTTCGCCATTCCCGCTTTACGACAACGTATTGAACTGGCGCAAAAACAGTTAAAAATCCCACCTGCCTGTCATAATTATCTTAAGACAATCCAGATCATTAACAGTTTTCCAAAAATTGAATTATTCCTGATGGGTGATGTTGAATTGCGGCGTATGCTGCGATCTTTTACCCAGATGCACCGACAGGCAGGAGTCAAAGTTGTTGTTGCACCAAGCGCTGCAGAATCAGCGTTAACTCTGATGTTGATCATGCCAAATGATTATTATCTTCCGGAGCATATTGAGAGGATGGAAGTCTATCTCAGACGTTACTTCCGGGCGGTATCTGTTGAATCACGCTTGATCCATCTTGCTTCTGATTATTTGAGTTTGCACGTCAATCTGCAATTGCAGGAAAAAGAGATAAAAATTGATTTAATCCAGTTAGAACAGGGTCTTACCCGTGTTACTATGCCTTGGAAATTGAAATTCAGAGCCCTTCTTGAGAAAAGTTTTGCCGAAGATTCCTTCCCAACATGGGAACGTTACAGTAAGGCATTCAACAAGGATTATCGTGCTCGGACACACCCACGGTTTGCTGTGCGGGATGTCTTTAATATTGAAAAATTATTGCGTGATGGGCAAGATGCTTTTGATCTTTGGGGGCCATTTCATGAGGAGGATGATTACTATCGGCTGCAATATTATAGTTTCAGCCGCAGTTATCTGAACGACCTGATGCCTTTCTTGCAAAATCTTGATCTTGCTGTGCTGCATGAGATTGATTCTGACCTTCAAGTAGGTTCAAAGCAGGTTTTTATCAAGAGCTTTGCAATTAAGCCTAATGCGCCAAATAGTCTACCGTTTAAAGACATTAAACCTCTTTTGCTGGATACTCTTCAGGCATTGCAGAGTGGTGAGGTCGAAAATGACTACTTGCATCGTTTGCAGCCACTGACGGGGCTTTCCTGGCGTGAAATTGATGTGTTCCGCGGTTATCGCAGCTACTATTTTCAGTTAGGCAGTCCTTTTACCAAAAAGCGGGTTGCTGATGCATTGGTTAATAATGCCAAAGTTGCCCATCTTCTTTATCGTTATTTTGAAGGGCGCTTTAAACCGTCAGAGGACTTAACCGATCCGATGACCCGAGAGATTGAAGTCTTATCACCAATCCGGCAGGAACTGGTGACTGCTCTAGAAGTTGTCAGTGATCCCAATGAGGATAAAATCCTGCGCACCTTGTTCAATCTGATTGACTCAACTATCCGGACGAACTTCTTCCTCCGTTATCAAACGGACGATTACTTTTTCTCTTTTAAAATCAACGCACTCGGTGTTATCGAAATGCCATCGCCGCGTCCCCTTTATGAGGTCTACGTTCATTCTGCAAAAATGGAGGGCTTACACCTGCGTGGTGGAAAGGTTGCTCGTGGCGGGATTCGTTGGTCGGATCGACCGGATGACTTCAGAACTGAAATCCTTGGACTGGTTAAGGCACAGATGACGAAGAATGCCGTGATTGTTCCCGAGGGTTCCAAGGGTGGTTTTGTTACTAAACAAACCAGCACGGATAGGGAAGAGATGGGTGAGATTGTCAAGGAAGCCTATCAAACCCTGATGCGTGGATTGCTGGATCTGACAGATAATCGGACCGTTGATGACATTGTCCAGCCCGAGGGGCTTATTACTTATGATGATCAAGATCCCTACCTGGTTGTCGCGGCAGATAAAGGAACCGCTCATTTGCCTGATACTGCAAATGCGGTCAGCGAATCTTATGATTTCTGGCTGGGGGATGCTTTTGCCAGTGGTGGTTCGCACGGATATGATCATAAAAAACTTGGGATCACAGCACGCGGAGCTTGGGAAAGTGTCAAGCGCTCATTCCGTGAAATGGGGCGTGATATCCAGTCAGAAACATTCACCGTTGTTGGTATTGGTGACATGAGTGGCGATGTGTTTGGCAATGGGATGCTATGTTCACGGAAAACCGAGTTGCTGGCAGCATTTGATCATCGGCATATTTTCCTTGATCCAAATCCCGATCCTGAGAGCTCCTACAAAGAAAGAGAGCGGATGTTTAATCTGCCTCGTTCCAGTTGGGATGATTATAACAAAAATCTGATTTCTGAGGGTGGTGGGGTATTTTCTCGACAGTTAAAAGAAATTCCCTTATCGCCACAGATTGCCGAGTGGCTTGGGGTGCGGCAAGGAAGTATTGATGTTCCTGGTTTAATAAAATTATTACTGAAATCACAGGTGGATCTGCTTTGGAATGGTGGTATTGGTACCTATGTTAAGTCGTCGGTACAAAGTAATGAGGATGCTGGTGACCGTGCCAATGACGCGGTTCGTATTGATGCAACAGAGATACGTGCCAAGGTGGTCGGAGAAGGTGGTAACTTGGGCTTGACCCATTTGGGGCGAATTGAATTTGCTTTGCATGGTGGCCATATCAATACTGATGCTATTGATAACTCTGCAGGTGTTGATACCTCTGATCATGAAGTTAATCTCAAAATTCTTTTACGCCAGTTACGACATGAAGGTCATATCAAAAATCTGGAAGATGGTTATGCTCTGCTGGATGAGATGGAGGAAACAGTTTCTCTCGATGTCCTCGCTAACAATTATACTCAGACCCTTTCCCTCTCTCTGGATGAAATACGTTGTGGTAATGATGTCGAACCGTATTTGGAGTTGATCGACCGCTTGGTGAGCTCTGGATTGCTCGACCGTCGTGGGGAATATTTGCCAAGTCGTAAGGAAGTTTCTACCCGGCAACCCAACCGGTTGGTGCGACCGGAGTTCTCAGTTCTGTTGGCTTACAGTAAAATGTTTTTATTTAAGGCTTTGCTTGATTCTGAATTGCCTGAGAATAAAGTTATCTCGCAGTTATTGTTTGATTATTTTCCACAACAAGTGATTGATCGCTACCGTGATTCGTTGACGCGTCATCCTTTGGCAAAGGAAATATCTGCCACCATATTGACAAATCGGGTTATTGATCAGGCTGGGAGTGCTTTCCTGCAAACGACCAGCCGGATGACGGGATCACCTCAAGTTGAGGTTGCAAACGCCTATCTGATTTTCGATAATTTATTGACCGGTCACGAACTTCGACAGGCGGTTTTCGCCCTGGATAATAAAATTTCTTCTGAGCAACAGTATGAGCTGCTACTGAAGCTTGAAGATTTGCTCAGTTTCTTCTGTTCCTACGCTTTAAGCAATGGTATGGAAATTCCATCGTCTGAACAGGATCTGGAACGTATCAGTGGGCAATTGAAACAGTACGCGCAACTGTTACCGAAAGTTCTTCCAACGGATTCCTGGCAGGAGTGTAAACAATTACAGGTGCAACTAGAGGGGGCCGGATTAACCAACGAGGTTGCTTATAAATATGCTGTACTTGACTACTTAGCCGATTTTTTACCGTTAATCTGTATGGTTGAATCCTCCGGTCAGAATCTTGAGCAACTTGCACAGATTAAGGTTCTTGTTGATGAGAAAATCAATAGTGCTGTGATCTATGAATTGTTGGAGAAGGTTTCAGTGCTGGATAGCTGGGATCGAAGTGCACGAGAGTCTCTGATCAGTTCGCTGCATGCTGTCAATGTCAGAATCATTCAACAGGTTGCATTGGATGCTGCAGATAAACCGCAGAATTTTTTCTCTAAAAGACGGCAGAAGATGAGAACATTTGAGGGATTAAGGCAGTCTTTGATTAATGATGCGCCGCGCAACTTTCATCCTTTTACGGTGTTGTTGCGTTCTCTGGAAAGTCTTTTAACCGCATAAATAGTGACTAAAAGAAAAGGAGCGGATTAATTCCGCTCCTTTTCTAATATCAAACAAAAAACACTCCTCCGTATGAAGGAGTGTTTCTGGATAGACACTCAATAATAACTGTGTTATATCCAAAACCGTTTTCAGGTGATGGTAGTCGACCCGGGACAAGTACCGGAGTTATTATACTGCTATGATACTGAAACTTCAAATACCGCCTGGATCTATGGACTGGGACGGAAGGTGATATTGCAAAGACAGGACAAGGTTGTTCTGTGTATGCCTTTCGTTGTTGCGAAGGGCATTTTCTATTTCTACCGAGGAATGAGCATGATAAAGCGTAAAACTATTCTGGATATCGGTCTGATGAAAGAGCAGCAGGATAAAATATCGGTTTTGACTGCTTATGATTACCCTTTTGCTCAATTAATGGATAATGCTGGCATTGATATGATTCTGGTTGGTGATTCAGTTGGATCGGTGTTCTCCGGCTATGATAATACTTTGCCAGTGACGTTAGAGGAAATGCTTTACCATACCAAAGCAGTGGTGCGTGGGAGCCATCAGGCGCTGATTGTGACTGATATGCCATTTATGAGTTATCAAGTTGATGAACGGGACGCCCGTTTGAATGCTGGCCGTTTGATCAAAGAAGGTGGTGCTCAGGCGGTGAAGCTGGAAGGTGGCGAACATATGGCTGCGACTATTCGTACTATCGTTGATATTGATATCCCGGTTGTTGGACACATCGGTTTAACCCCACAATCAATCCATCGCATGGGTGGATTTCGGGTTCAGGGGCGTGAAGAAGAACAGGCCCGGAAGATTTTAGCTGATGCCAAAGCGGTCGAGGAAGCCGGGGCATTTGCGCTGGTGCTGGAGGGAATCCCAAGCGATTTAGCGAAACAAGTTACAGCGTCTATTGGTATTCCGACTATTGGTATCGGTGCAGGTGTTGATTGTGACGGTCAGGTACTGGTGATTCACGATATCCTTGGTCTTTGTGATAAATATTCGCCTAAATTTGTTAAACGTTATGCCGACATTTCGACAACGATCTCTGAGGGGATTGAGCAGTATATCAAAGAAGTTAAAGGTCGTGATTTTCCAACTTCAGAACATTCATTTAAGTAAAATATTATGGATATCATCAGATCAGTGAGTGAAATGCAGCAGAGGGCCACTTCTGCACGGGTAGCGGGGAAGATAATTTCTTTTGTGCCAACGATGGGATTTCTCCATCAGGGCCATTTGTCATTGCTTGAAGCGGGGCGTAAGCGGGGCGATCTGTTGGTGCTCTCTATTTTTGTTAATCCCACTCAGTTTGGTCAGGGGGAGGATTTTGAAGATTATCCTCGTGATTTGCAGCAGGACAGTCAACTGGCTCAAGAGGCGGGTGTTGATATTATCTTTATTCCCGAGGCTGCGGAGATGTATCCAACGGGGTACGCAACCTACATTGATGTTGAAGGGATAACTGATAACCTTTGTGGTTCCAGCCGTCCTGGACATTTTCGCGGTGTTTGTACTGTTGTCAGCAAACTTTTCAATATTGTTCAACCGCAGGTGGCCATCTTTGGTAATAAAGATTTTCAGCAACTAGCGGTCATCAAACGCATGACTCTAGATATGAATATACAAGTTGAAGTCCTTGGTCTGCCGATCTTCCGCGAGTCTGATGGCTTGGCGATGAGCTCACGGAATGTTTATCTTACTCCTGAACAACGAAGTCAGGCATTGGTGTTGTCGCAGTCTCTGGCAAGGGCAAAACAGCTGGTTAGCGCAGGTAAAACGGATTGTGCTGCTATTATTTCGCAATTGACCAATGATATTAATAAAAAACCAGATGCTCGTATCGATTATGTGCAGATTTGTCATCAGAAAACCTTGGCAGATCAAGACGATGTAGATGTTGATTCAGTTCTATTACTTGCCGTCTATATAGGTAAAACCCGCCTGATTGACAATGGTTTTCTGGTGATCAAGCATGACTGAAACAGCCCTTGCAAACTTAGAGAACCTGTATCGTATTTTTACTGTTCCTGAAGCACCTGATTCAACCCTGGGTGCTGTTGACCAAGCTATCGGTGAAAATGTTGCCGCTTTTTTGCAGAAACATATTGTCGCATTGGAGCGGAGTCTGGACGATATTGAAAATGATTTCTCAACCTCTAAAATTCCTGAAGAACCCTCGTTTGTTTCAGCCTATGCCGATTTTGTAAAACAGAAACTGGTTGCCCAATCAGTGCATACCGCCGCACCTGGTTTTGTCGGTCATATGACCTCTGCTTTACCCTATTTCATGTTGCCTTTGTCAAGAATTATGACAGCCCTGAATCAGAATCTGGTTAAGGTTGAAACTTCAAAAGCATTTACCCCGATGGAGCGTCAGGTACTGGCTATGATGCATCATCTGATTTATCGGCAGAATGATAATTTTTATGCTCAATGGATTCATGATAGCCAGCACGCTTTAGGGGCATTCTGCTCTGGTGGCACTATTGCTAATACGACAG
>JAOZLQ010000018.1:16703-20810 GCA_029934755.1 Desulfuromusa sp.
TCTGCTCTTTGGGCTGCGAGAAATCAACTTTGTGGGCCGGATGACTCTTTCACCGGAATTGCCAAAGAAGGTTTGTTTAAATCATTGCAGCATCTCAATTGCAATGGACTAGCCATTCTGGTATCGCGTCGGGCTCATTATTCAATGGGAAAGGCGATTGATCTTCTGGGTCTTGGGAGAAATAATCTGATTCTGGTCGATACTGATGTTGACAGTCGAATTGACATGCAATCTCTCCGGGCAGAATATGTAAAGCTGTGTGAGCAGAATATTCGCCCCTTGGCACTAGTTGGAATTGCCGGAACTACTGAAACCGGACACATCGATCCGTTAGAGGAGTTGGCCGACTTTGCTGCAGAGATTGGCTGTCATTTTCACGTAGATGCTGCTTGGGGCGGGCCGACCCTGTTTTCAGATACTCATTCTCATTTGCTCAAAGGGATTGAAAGGGCTGATTCAGTCACTATCGATGCTCATAAACAACTTTATGTGCCGATGGGGGCCGGTATGGTCTTGTTTAAAGATCCAAATGCCCTCTCAGCCATTGAACATCACGCAAATTATATCCTGCGTCATGGTTCCAAAGATCTGGGGAGTCATACCTTGGAAGGTTCACGCCCCGGGATGGCGATGTTGGTGCATGCCGGGCTGTCTATTATCGGTCGAAAAGGGTACGAACTGCTGATTGATCTAGGGATAGAACGAGCACGGCAATTTGCTGATATGATTAATCGACATCAGAATTTTGAATTGATTACTGCCCCGGAGTTGAATATTCTCACCTATCGATATAATCCTGATTGGTTGCAGAAAATAATGGCTCAACTTGATTCTGAACAACGGCAAAAAATTAACCCTCTGCTAGATCTTATAACTCAGGAAGTGCAGAAACGCCAACGTGAAGCGGGTAAAACCTTTGTCTCGCGGACCCGGCTATATTCGGCTCTATATCCAGATATCCAAATATCTGTTTTTCGCTCGGTGTTGGCTAATCCATTGACGACCGAAGAGATTTTAGCTGCAGTTCTTGAGGAGCAATGTGCTATCGTCAAAGAGACAGAGGTGCAGAACCTGATGCAAGAGATCAAGCAAATTACTGCATAAATTTAATGGTCACCAACTTGAATTGTATCTATACAGCAAAATATCTGGTATCCGGTAGCGCTCCACCTATTGAAGATGGGGCGTTACATGTTCATGCCGGTCGAATTGCTGCAATCGGAACCCGCAAAGAATTATTGAATGACCAGCCCAGTGTTAAGGTTGTCGATTTCTCTGACGCTCTTATTGTCCCGCTATTAGTGAATGCACATACCCATCTTGAATTGACTGATTATTCTTACTGGGAAAGCAATGTGATGGAGGAAGAATCGTCACCCAAGAATTTTGTTGATTGGATATTGCGACTCATCAGGATTAAAAAGAACTTGGATGAAGAACAATACCGACTTTCATTACTAAACGGAATTGCTCAGTCAATTGCGGCTGGGACTGGTGCCGTAGGTGATATTCTTTCTCAGCAGGGGCTGCGCAATCTTTATCAAAACTGTCCTTTGTCAGGCTCTTTATTTTTGGAAACACTGGGTCAGGACCCAGCCCTTGTCCATCGACTCAAGGATGGTCTCACTGAGGCATTGCAAGATGAAACGACTGGCTTGCTTAACTTGGGCATTTCTCCCCATTCTCCCTATACCCTTAGTAAAGATTATTTACAGGATATATATAGCTATTGTCAGAAGCAGAATATACGCTGCACCACTCACATAGCTGAATCACCTGACGAGATTGAGTTTCTTGAACAGAGTCAAGGAGATCTGGTGAACCGGCTCTATCCATATATTGGTTGGGAAAAATATGTTCCACAACCTTCTAGGATGCGACCAGTTGAGTATTTACAGCAGCAGGGTGGTTTGTTCCCAGGAAATCTGTTGGTTCATGGGGTGCAGTTGAGCGCAGCTGAAATTGAGATACTCGTCGCAACGAAGATGTCGTTGGCTCTGTGTCCACGTTCAAACGCCAGTCTTGATGTTGGCAAAGCCCCGGCAGGCCAACTCCATCGGGCTGGAGTTAAGTTGGCTCTCGGGACCGACAGTTTAGCCAGCTGCGATAGTTTGTCAATTTGGGATGAAATGGCTTTCGCCCATCGTTGGTTCGAAGGTGAACTTGATGCACCAACTCTTTTCAATATGGCAACTCAAGGTGGGGCAGAAGCTTTGGGGATAGAAAAGGATCTGGGCTCGCTGCAGGTTGGGAAGATTGCTGGTTTCCAGATTTTACGACCAAAAACAACCGTTGCTGTTAATCAAATTTTCGATTATTTTGTGTCGTCTATCTGTACTGATGATATTGTTCAAGTGTATCATCATGGACAGTCACAGTTTCACTCTTAGCTTTAAGTTATTGGTATCGTCATGGGAATTAAAATTATAGCTACAAATAAGAAAGCCTATCATGATTATTTTATCAATGAGACTTTTGAGGCCGGAATAACCCTGACTGGAACGGAGGTGAAATCGATCCGGGCAGGCAAGGTGAACCTTAAAGAATCTTTTTGCCGGATTAAAAATGGCGAGATTTTTATCAATAATATGAATATTGCCGTCTATGATTTTGGTAATCGGGAAAACCATGATCCGACACGGATGCGTAAACTTCTTCTGCACCATGCTGAAATTGATAAGTTGATACGCTTAACTGAGCAAAAGGGTCTTTCGATGGTGCCGACTAAAATTTATTTTAAGAAAAATTATGTCAAACTTGAAATCGGTGTTGGTCAAGGAAAGAAATTGCACGATAAACGTGAAACTCTCAAACGTAAAGAGGCCGATCGTGAAATGGCCAAAGCGATCAAGAGTTCGTACCAGTAGATTTTTTTAAATAAATATGAGATAATACCTACAAGCTAGTATTTTAACACATTGAAAAACAACAACTTTATAAGGGGGTGTCAAGGTTTCGACGGGAGACGAAAACGAAGTGCCGCATGCCGGAGTGGGCTGGCTCCGTAACAAGCCCAACTTAACTAAACGCAGATACTGACGTTAGTTACGCACTAGCAGCTTAAAGTTGCTACGTCTTACCATTCATTGCCTGTGTGGGTGATAAGACGTTAATTTAGCAGGCTAGTTTCAGCGAATGTCTGTGGCGCCGAAGCGAAATTAAAGCAGACTCGCCTGGTGAATATCCTGTCTGTGGGAGCTTCATCCGGTTAATTTAAAATACAGACTAAGCATGTAGAAGCCTTACGTGGAAAGCTTTCGGACGCGGGTTCGATTCCCGCCACCTCCACCAATTAAAAAGGGCCACCCTGATTCAGGGTGGCCCTTTTTAATTGCCAGAAGTTGTCGCGGGAATCGAAGCGCATCGAGCGCTGACTAAATGTCAGAAAAGCGGCCAGGGATGGCCGCGTCAGCGAGTGGAGGGGGGTCTGCGCAGGAGATGCCGTGATGGCATCGACAGAGTAGACGATCTTCCGCCACCTTTTTGGATAGAAGTAATTATTGGTTATGCTGCTTTTCGTTTTCTTCCATACCATGCCAGCCCAAACAAACCGCCGCCAAGGAGGAGGATAGTCGATGGTTCTGGTACTGGTGCAATGGCTGCCGCAGCAGTTTCATAAATAAGCTTGTGACCCATTGCTGAGGGATGAAATCCATCATACGCCCAAAATAATTCTGTCCATTCTGGAAATCCTGGAGTGAAAGAAGAAAACATTGAGTATGCATCAAAAGTATATAAATTGGCATCGATATGGTTCAGCTCGAAGGCGGAGAGGACGGAATCTAAAGCAAAATTAAACCCTAATGTCCATCCAGATGCTAAATCTTGAGAGATCCCACTACCAAAGAAGCTTGGTGTTAATCCAATATCGGGAAGGTTTCCAACCAAGAAGTCTCTAGCATCATTTTCGTAGAGATTATGCAAAGCTAAACCTATATTGAGGGCTGCATCAACAAAATTTCTCTGTTGTAGAAAATCATTGGCTCCCGCCCATACGCTATAAAGAGTTTTGTCCGTACTTGGTACTCCGAAAGTTTCTATTTGCCATTGCAGTCCGGTAATATCTAAACCCGCAGCTGGGTTGTCTTCACCCGTAGTTGCTCCACC
>JAOZLQ010000019.1:0-14226 GCA_029934755.1 Desulfuromusa sp.
CCGCCACTTTGACGATCCCGCGCATCAGCCACCCGATAAAAAGGCTCAAACAGCCTTGCTAGTGCTTCATCGGGCACCCCGGGACCTTGATCGGAAACCTGAATCGTCAATTTTTCCGCCCCAGGCACTAATTCAACCGACACAACACTATTAGCGGCGGTATATTTCACCGCATTACGGATCACATTTTCCAATGCCTGTGCCAGCAAGTCCTTTGAGCCATAATAAATGACTGTTTCTGGAGTATTATAAACAACGTTACACTGGCGAGTTTCCGCTTCGTAATTTGCATCCGTTACCAGGTTGACAAGCAATTCCTGCAGATCAAATTTTTGGAACGGCACGTCACTAGCACCACTTTCCAGACGGGTCAGATTGAGCAATTGACCAATCATATTATTCATCCGCTCTGCTTCCAACTCAATCCGATCCAGAGCTTTAGTTTGCGCTTCAGGATTTCCCTTCTGCCGAGCCAGTTCCAGAGCTATCCTTAACCGGGCCAAGGGAGAGCGTAGCTCATGTGAGATATCCCGTAGCAGATTTTTTTGTGCTCCGACCAATCCTTCAATTTTCCCAGCCATCTCATCAAAATCATGCGATAGCCCTGCCAATTCATTTTGTCCTTTAATCTGATTGCCAATCCGGGTCGAAAGATCACCAGCAGCAAACTTACGTGTCGCTTGGCGTAACCGCCCAATAGGAGCAGTTAATGAACGAGCAAGAAAATAACAGACTGCTGCCGTTATCACTAACAGGAGCAGCAACTGCCAACCAAGAAATCCGTGGGTCACTCCTTTAACTAAATTTTGCGTTGGTGGTCGTACCGGTAAGCTAATGGCAACAAAATAAGTCTTTCCCAAAGATCCCTTGACTGCACTTGCCAGCCCGTTACGATCTCCCATCATGGGAAAGACAACCTCATCGGTCTGCATTGCCCGCTGAACCATATGTTGCATCCGCCGTGGAACTCTACGGTTGGTTAACGGGTGGCCATCACTATCGAATAACAACAGATAAATTCCGGACTTTTCCAACAACCGTTCGGCAAACTCATCAACCTCTTTACTCCCTTCATGCTCAAAAGCTCTAATAGCTTCCCGCCCATATTCCGCAATAGCTTGCCGGGCAAAATCCTGATGCGCCAGGGGCGGAAATTCCTGATCACGAAAATAAGTCAGAACGATAACCGCTGTTGAAACCAGCAAAATTATCAGGAGAAAATAAAGAAAAAATTTCAGGAACAAACTACGCATCAGATATCACCTTCTGGGAGAGAGTAAAGATATCCAACGCTTCGAATTGTTCTAATTCTCTCGATATGACCATCATAATGTCCAAGTTTTTTCCGTAACGCACTGACATGCACATCGATACTACGATCATAAACCGATAACCGTCGCCCGAGAACTTTTTCCACCAAGTCATCCCGACTAATGACTTCTCCAGCCTGAGACAACAATACTTCTAACAGATTGAACTCAACCGAGGTCAATTCAATATTTTCACCACTGCGTTTGACTGTTCGGTTACTGGCAAACAGAACCAAATCACCAACTTTGAGTTCTGCCACTTTTTGGCTGGACGATGACGTGGACTCAATCGCTTCAACACGACGTTGAATCGCCCGAATACGTGCAACCAACTCACGAGGATTAAAAGGCTTCGGCAGATAATCATCGGCTCCCAGCTCTAAACCAACAATTCGATCAATGTCATCTCCCCGAGCCGTCAGCATAATTACTGGAACGGTACTACTTTCACGGATTTTTCTGAGGACATCAAAACCATTCATTTCCGGCAACATAACATCCAGAACAACTAGGACATATTCCCCAGCTAGAGCCTGTTCAGCACCCTGCCTACCGCTATTGACCGTCTCAACCACAAAACCTTCGCCGCCCAGGTAGTCACTCAATAATTCACAGAGCTCTATATCGTCATCAATCACCAAGATTTGATTCATTGCCACTCCTCATATCTCCCCCGCCTTAATCATATCGAGATTGTACAGTACAGGGTGTAAAGAATTGTTAAGCTAAATATGCTCTGGGAACTTTACATAACTTTACATGATTTTCACAGCACTTAACCCACACTTCAGATTCTTTGCTTTATAGTGACATCATCAAAAAACAAAACAACTCATTGCAACTTAAGGGAGAGAAATTATGAAAAAATCAATAATTATTCCAACAATGCTAGTCGGAATTCTACTTATTGCCGGATCTGCTTTTGCTTGGCCCAGTGGGCACAACAACAGAAATTACAATGGGTTCCAAGGCCAAAGAGGTCAGGGAATGACGTATGTACAGCATAAAGAAAATATGGGTAACCAACTGGAGAGAATGGGTGTCATTCTCGACTTGACTACCCAGCAGAAAGAACAGCTGGAATCTATCTTTGAACAACAATGGCAGGATCGGCAATCGATGCGAACAGACAGACAGGTCAGCCGGGAAGATTTGCGCGGATACAATCAGGGCAAGGATTTCAATGAAGATGAATTCCGCGCCAAAGCACAAAAACATACTGGATTAAGAACCGAGATGCTGGTTCAGTTTGCTAAAACTAGACAGCAAATCTTTTCAGTTTTGACTTCCGAGCAACAACAGAAAGCTGAAAAACTCCGTGAGTTTCACGGTGAAGGTTTTTTTGGTCAATATCATGGAGATCGTGATGGTGCAGGCTACGGAAGACACAGCAATAATCGCAATTGTGATGGCTATGGGAACCGTGGTCAGAATAGTTTTGGACTCCGATACCATAACTGATTTTCCACACATTGCAGACAAATAACAAAAAAGGCGAGCTTCCAATTCGGAGCTCGCCTTTTTAATGACAACTAAAATTTAAAATCGCCAGTTGACGAAAGCCATAACAGGCGCAACTTCATCGGGAAAATTTTCGAACCATCCTTTTGTGTTTTTCATGAAATTAATAAATCCCACTTGAACACCCTTATCAGAGGTTCCTGCAAAGTTGACAAACCCAAGCTGTAGACCATGCAATTGCTCTGCATAGTTGAATGCTGCCCATTGCAATCCGGTGAATTTTACGGAAGCGTAGTTGGCAATCCATGCAAGTTGCGCCCCTTCGTAGCTCTCCGTATAATTGGCTAATAATCCTAGAGAAATGCCCGAGCTATTGCCCGTAGAGCCGTTAACAACCCCCAGTGCTATAGCAGTTTGTGGATTTTCACCCCAGATACTAAGCGAAACTCCTTTGATGTGACTGGTTCTGGACTCAATAGCGATGTCAGGAATTAAGCTCAGCTGAAAACTTTGTGTTTCAGCAAAAGCCCCCGTGGCGAAGAAGCAACCAATTAATACACATATCAATTTTTTCATCATAAATTTCCTCCGTTTGTTTTTTTGGGGAACAACTAGCAGTTAGAGGCAGGCCAACCTTTTTGCCAAGGCTAGATTGCCCTTCAATATTTAACCATCCATGCCACCATAGACAATCAAAAATATCAGCAGAAACACTATTATGTAATAATTCAGATTCTCAGTTCAAGCAAATCATTCAGTGAAAATATTTACACACAACAAAGTTTTTAAAAAAGCAGAACCGGACATTCAACATTATGCAAAACATAATTAGCAACTGAACCAAACAGAACATCACGAATCTCGCCACTCTTTACTTTGCGGCCGATCACTAACAACTGAAACCCTTCTTCGTTGGCAATCCGTGGGATCACCCGGCGGGGAGCACCAAATTCAAGGCGCAACTCAATCTTAAACCCCGCTTCACGAAGTTTCTTTGCCAGCACTTCTAACCGTTGTCGAGCTGCTTTTTCGGCATTCTCCCTGACCATTTCAATTTGAAAATCGGGAATCATCCGGTAAGCCAATTGGTCATTAATGACATGCAGCAAAACCAACTGCTGCGGAAATTTTTGCTTGTTTACGATAACATCTTCAATAGTTTGTTGCGTGGTAGGGGAATCATTCACCGGAATTAGAATTTTGGTATCCATTGAAATTCTCCTCATAAAGGGGACAATTGATTAGATTGGAATGCGCATCTTCTTACAGTAACTGCGCAAAACCATGAGTGCCTGGTTTAATCGTGATATCTGCATATTTTTTGCTTTAACCAGTTGAACTTCTTCTAGTGGTACCTGCTTTTGTCGAATTTCCCTCTGAACCAATGTCAGATTAGATAGAATAATCTTCAAATCAGCCTGATTGTATTTTTTCAAAACAGGTGGCGATAAGCTATAAAACCCTCCAGCAATATCTTGTGCCAGCTTCTTGGGATTTCCGGAAATGGCCATTGATAAATCCTCCTCCAAAGAATCATACACTGCTTTGAATTCTGAACCAAAGAAAAGCTACTTGCCTTCCCAATAACATCTATGCGATCAATTGTCGCCATGGGGCACTCTGATCATTTCAAAGGGATTCTACTAACCTTTATCGCCGTACTGATACTTAGTCCGGATGCACTATTGGTTCGCCTGATCCAGGCTGATGTCTGGACCCTACTGTTCTGGCGTTGTCTTCTTACAGGCTTGATGATGTCTCTATTCCTGGCATTCCGCTACCGCCGGCAGTTTTTTCAGAGTTTTTATGCTATCGGTCGTACCGGCCTTATCTCTGCCCTGATGATTATCGTTGGATCTCTCCTTTTCATCGGCTCCCTGAAGCAGACTACAGCAGCAAATACATTAGTTATTTTGGCGGCAGCTCCAATTTTCAGCAGTCTCCTCAGTTGGTTGATTCTTCGTGAAAGAATCCCGCTACGAACCAAGCTGTCAATTTTTACCTGTTTTGGGGGAATTTTACTGATTTTTTCAGGGAGTTTACAGGATGGTTTATTACTCGGTGATTTGATGGCTCTTGGAGCAACTGCCATGTGGGGTTCAAACCTGGTGATTATCCGCAGCGGGAAAACAGTCAATATGATCCCAGCCAATGTGCTTGGCAACCTGAGCGTTGCCCCTATTGCCTACTTCTTCGGAGCTCAACCTCTGAGTGTTACTTCTGTAGATGCCACTTTTTTGCTGCTTCTGGGTATCGTGGTTTTGCCAATTTCTTTTGCTATGATCACCCTCAGTCCACGCTATTTACAGGCTCCGGAAGTAAGCTTGATTCTTCTCATAGAAACTGTCCTCGGTCCTGTATGGGTTTGGCTGGTTCTCGGAGAAGTGGCACATTCAAGAACCTTGGTCGCAGGATTATTGATTCTTGGAACCTTGCTGATTCACACTTTTCTGTCCCTGCGACAACTTCAATCTGAGCCAAACCTCTGCCGATAGATCGTTGGAGAAATACCCACAACTTGATGGAACAGCCGACGAAAAGAACTGAGATCTACGTAACCGACTGCACTAGTGATTGATTCTAAGGTCTGATCCGTTCCCGTCAGTAGCTGCTTGGCTTTCTCGATCCGCATTTTTTGCAAATACTCCAAGGGTGCTTCGCCCGTTGCCTTTTTGAAACGGCGCAAAAATGTCCGTTCATTTAACCCTGACCGCTTCGCCATCACCCGTACTGAAACTTTTTCTCGATAATAACGATCCAACCATTGTTGAATCTTGAGAATTGGTTCGTCAATATGATTTCTACTTCCTTTAAATTTGACAAATGGTGCTTGATCTCGGCGATTTCCATCAATTAACATCATCCGTGCACAAACATTAGCTAAAGCCTTGGATCCGTATTTCTCAATCAAATGAAGTGCCAGATCGATATGCGCCCCGGTACCACCAGCACAGAGATAATCAACACCATCAATGATGAGTCGATCAATTTGCAGATCAATTTTCGGATACCGCTGCCGAAAGCGATCGGCCAACTGCCAATGGGTTGTTGCTTGTCGCCCTTTCAAAATACCAGCTTCAGCAAGTAAAAATGCTCCAGAACATGCACTGGCGACAACAGTTCCATGCTGATGTTGCAAACCAATCCATTCTGCCAATTCAGTTTGTTCTAATAGGCGATCAGGGCGTCCCATCACCCCCGGAACAATCAAAAGATCAATATTCCCGCAATCCATTAAGCTACGGTCTGCCCCTACCGGTTGGCGATTAAAGCTGGTGACTGATTCCCCATCCAGCGTGATCACTTCGGCATGACAAAAAAGTGATTTTGTCTTTGGAGATAAACGTTTCTGTTCCCAATTTGCCAAGGTAAACAAATCGAGCATTCCAGCTATTCCCGATTGCAAACAATTGTCATAAGCCATCACCGCTATATTTAACATCACCTTACCCCTTTCGCATTTATGATGTGATTATAGACCATAACATGAATAAACGCCAATACAAAGAGGTTGGCCATTCATTTTTTATCCAAATAAAGTGCTGCTCCGCTTCTTGACCTCAATTCTACTAAGGGTTAGATTATCGCCTCTACTTCAAACGTTCGATCCCTTTTGTTTTAAACAATCCAATAACTTTCAATGGAGAAGATGATATGAAACGTTCTATCTACCAATTATTCTGCCTGCTAGCCTTGTTGTTGCCAGCATCGCCAACCCTGGCTGCTGACTATACTGTCTCGTTCAACCAAATTGTTGAGCATCCGGCACTTGATGCCCTACGCCAAGGGGTCAAGGATGAACTGACCGCACAGGGACTGACAGTCCGCTACCATGACCATATTGCTCAGGGGAATATTGCAACTGCAAACCTGATTGCCAAACAGATACTGGGTGAACAGCCCGATGTTGCTGTTGGCATTGCCACCCCCACGGCCCAAGCCTGTGCCCAAGCAATCAAAAACATTCCGATTGTGTTTGCCGCCGTCACCGATCCAGTCGGAGCTGGGCTGGTTCAATCATTGGAAAAACCAGGAGGAAACATCACTGGAACATCTGATATGAGCCCTATTGACCGGCAGTTGGAGTTGATCCTTGAGTTCTTACCAGAACTGAAGACAATTGGCGTCATTTACAACTCTGGTGAAGTAAATTCAGTTACTTTGGTACGAATTCTTAAGGAAGAGGCAAGTAAAAAAGGAATTTCAGTCGAAGAGGCCACTGTCAGCAATTCTGCTGGGGTTTTCCAAGCGGCTAAAAGCCTGATCGGTCGAGTGGAAGCTGTCTACATTCCAACCGACAACACAGTAGTTTCTGCGTTTGAAGCAATCACTCAAATTGGCTATCAGGCTAAACTGCCCATCTTTGCCGCAGATACCGACTCCGTTGCCCGAGGAGCCGTTGCAGCTCTAGCAGTCGACTATTACAAAATGGGCCGTCAAACCGGTGAAATGGTCAGTCGCGTCTTCAAAGGAGCCAGCCCTGCAGAAATGCCGGTGGAAACCCTACGCGAATTCCAGATCCACCTGAACCCCGCCTCTGCCGCAAAAATGGGACTGGCTGTCCCTGAAACGCTGCTAAAAAAAGCTGACAAAATTATTGAGTAGACAGATTTTAGGAACACGAAAAAGGGCACATATGCAAGGCTTGCGAAAAGGAGGAAAAGGAGGCGTAACTATTTACGTCGAGTTTTTCTTCTTGAGAAGAACGCCGCAGATGGGTCCTTTTTCGCGTTCTTCGGAGAATGAATGACTTATTTTGCTTTTATGGGAGCCCTTGAGCAGGGCTTCGCTTACGGTTTTCTGGTTCTCGGAGTCTATTTGACTTTCCGAGTCCTCGACTTTCCCGACCTGACCGTTGATGGCAGTCTGCCGTTAGGGGCTGCCGTTTCCGCTGTAGCAATAACCGCCGGATTCAATCCTTTTCTTTCTCTGTTGTTTGCCCTGCTAGCAGGATTTCTGGCAGGAATGGTCACTGGTTTTCTCAGCACCAAGCTTGGGATTCTCCATCTGCTTGCCTCAATTCTGACAATGATCGCCCTCTATTCTATCAATTTACGTATTATGGGACGGCCAAACATCACCCTGCTCGGCAAACCGACCATACTGGAACCACTGATAAATACCGGAATCGGCATGTTCAATGCGGCACCATTGCTTTTTGGTATCTTTTCCACACTTGCCTTGTTGCTCTTGCTCTGGTTGCTGCATACCGCCTTTGGTCTGGCGATGCAGGCAACCGGTGCCAACCAACAGATGATTACCAGCCAGGGAGTTAACACTGATCGAGTTATTATCCTGACCGTTGGGCTTTCTAACGGGCTGGCCGCCGTCAGCGGTGCCCTGCTCTGTCAAAGTCAGGGAGCTGCCGATGTTAATATGGGAGTCGGGACCATCGTTGCGGGACTCGCATCAGTTATTGTTGGAGAAACTTTATTTGGTTGCCGCACTATCGGTCGGGCATTACTCGCTGCTTTGCTTGGATCGTTAATTTATCGATTGACCATCGCTCTGGCACTCAGCTTGAAATTGGGACAATTCTCTTTTACCCCAAGTGACCTTAACTTGCTGACCGCATTGTTAGTCGTCGCAGCACTCACCTTACCAAAACTACGCAGGAAGGTGTTAAGCCGATGATTGAAATTACCGACCTGGTCAAAACCTTCCATCAGGGGAGCGTCAATGAAGTGCTTGCTCTGTCGGGAATCAGCCTTCAAGTGCGAAAAGGTGACTTCATTACCGTCATAGGTTCCAATGGCGCAGGAAAAAGCACCTTATTGAATTGTCTGGCTGGCAGTTACCCGATTGACAGTGGTCATATCTTGATTGAAGATCAAGATGTCTCCCGCTGGCCTGAATATAAACGTGCCACTCAGATCAGTCGAGTTTTCCAGGATCCACTGCTCGGGACCTGTGGTCCCCTTTCCATTGAGCAGAACCTTGCTCTGGCAAATCGTCGGGGAAAGTATCATGGTTTAAAGCGAGGGGTTCAGCGAAGCGACCGGGAACTGTTCCGCAACCAGCTATCGCAATTAAATCTGGAGCTGGAAAGCCGTTTAAAAGACAGTGTTGGCCTGCTCTCCGGAGGACAGCGTCAGGCCCTCACCTTGCTGATGGCAACTCTGGTTAAGCCGAAAATTCTCCTTCTCGATGAACATACCGCAGCACTTGATCCTAAAACAGCGCTACAAGTGCTGAAACTGACTCAACAACTCATTGATGATCAACATTTAACCACCTTGATGGTTACTCACAACATGCGCCAAGCACTTCAACTTGGTAATCGCCTGATCATGCTACATGCCGGTCGGGTCATTCTGGATGTTTCAGGAGAAGAAAAAGCTGCCATGACTGTGGAAGACTTGCTGGAACAATTCTATAAAGTTAGGGGGGAAGAGTTTGTTTCAGATCGAATGCTACTAGTTTGACATTTTTATGGCATCCATCCGCAGAATGATGGTGCGGTAATAACTGGTTATCCAGATGCTGGTTGCTCATAAGCCAAATATCAAGAAACCTTTTCCCTATACCAGACACAACAATGTGAAACTGTGGTTCTCGCTATACTCTTTTAACCCTTCCCTACCAATAGACCATAGCAACATTCCAATGCTTCCATTTCCAACACTATTAGTGGATAAACATGATACTATGATAAATATTGGCGGTTGGATAATGATCCAACTTTAACATGCATCTACTTGTAAAAAATCATGAGATTAGTTTGCCATGCCTGTAGAGTCTTTTCACATAATTTCGGCTCTTGCCGTAATCTTGATCGCTGCTTTGGTTGGCGGTCGCTTTGCTGCATTTTGCCGAATTCCCCGTGTTACCGGTTATCTGCTGGCGGGGTTACTGGTTGGTCCCTCGTTTGCTGAACTATTCAACCTGCCACAACTGATTTCGTCTCCTGCCCTGAACGAATTGCGGCTGATTTCAGACATCGCCTTGGCATTAATTCTGATGAATATCGGTGGCCAATTACGGACTGAAAACCTGCGTCGCTGGAAACAGCGGATTGTTATTTTTTCATTGACTGAATCCCTGCTCACAGGCCTGCTTGTTGGAATTTCCATCTATATCGCCAACTTGTTCATAGTACAGCAGGCCGTTACCGGCTTGAGCTTGGGACAAACTTCTCTGCTATTCGGCATATTTACCGGAACCATCAGCATCGCCACTGCTCCAGCCGCAACCTTGATGGTCGTACGTGAATATGAAGCCGAAGGTCCAATCACGCGATTAGTATTAACCCTGGTGAGTCTCAACAACCTGTTTTCAGTGTTTGCCTTTTCGATCGCAGTACAGTTATTAGTTTCCCCCGATGGTGGATTTACTTCAATTATTTATCAACTGTGCACCCCCTTAATTCTGGGAGGAGGAGCCGGCTTTCTCATATCACTCTGGGCTCAACGAATGGAGTTGCCCAGCGAATATAAAATTCTGCTACTGGGTGGAGTAACAGCAGTCGCTGTTATCAGCCGCTCACTTGGACTGGAACCACTTCTATCCTGCCTTGCTTTAGGGATGATTCTGGCCGATAGCTCTCCGCGTTGGAATCGGCTGGTCAAAGCATTGAGTGAAATTGACTATCCTCTCTACGTCGTCTTTTTCGTCCTTGCCGGAGCCAACTTACACATTGCAACACTGGCACATATCGGTCTGCTCGGTGTCATCTATGTTTTAGCCAGAACTTGCGCAAAATTGGCAGGGGCTTCACTCGGTGCTCGCTTGGGGAAATTTGGCCAACGGGAACAAACATGGGTGGGGATGACTTTACTTGCCCAGGCCGGGATGGCCATTGGCCTCGCAGCAACTTTATCCAAGCAGTGGCCTGAAGGAGGCAGGCTGGTTGAAACAGTGATTCTTGGCTCGGTTGTCATCTTTGAGTTGATCGGCCCATTAGCTGTCCGTTGCGGTCTGGTTAGATCCGGTGAAGTGCCATTATTGTCATTATTACGCAAGCGTGCACCACAAAGTGGCATGGAAGGACTACACAGTGTTGCCAACCATTTTCGTAGTAGTTTAGGCCTCCCGGCTGGACATAATTTGGATAACCCCGGCGACATCCTGGTTCGGCATGTCATGCGTCTCAATGTTGAAACGATTAATCATGGCACAGCATTTCAAGAGTTGCTGAATATCATTGCCCACAGTCGATATGACCGCTTTCCAGTTGTTGACGATGACCAGAACTTCATCGGCATTATTAATTACACAGAGATTCGTAACCTGCTGTTTGATCAATCCCTTTCAGATCTGCTTGTTGCCCGTGATCTGGTTTCTTCAGCACACCACGCAATCTCCCCCAACACCCCGCTTCGAGAAGCACTGAAAACATTACAAAAAAAACGCAACATCAGTTTTTTCCCGGTTATCGATCCGGAAGAACCCAAAAAACTACTCGGCATCCTTAGTCAAAACGATGTCCTTGCAGCATTCAGACGGTTGGATCTAGATGACTAAAAATAAAAAGCAGATCCGTCGATTAAGACAGACCTGCTTTTTTTATCAGACCGTTAAGAATCCTCACACACCTAAAGCCACTCTTACATGGAGAACAGCTAAACAGGAAATCTGTGCGGGTCAAAGCTTATTTTTCTAAATATTTTTTTGCCGCTATTGCCTGAGTTGAATCTGGATATTCTTCAATCAGTTTCTGCATGGTTGTTCTAGCATTCTCGCCATCTCCTAAAGCATTAAAAGACAGGGCCTGCTTCAACATTGCTGCTGCTGCCTTAGGGTGGGACGAATACTTGCTGATAACGTCTTGAAACTGCAGAATTGCCGATTCATATTCCTTTTCGCCATAATAAGCTTCACCAACCCAGTACAGAGCATTTACATATAAATCATGCCCTGGATACTTGTTGATAAAAGATTCCAGCATCTTGCGCCCATCAGCAAAATGTTTTTGGTTCCGGATTGCCTCAAGTGCAGTCTCATAGAGTTGTTCTGCTGTCAGTTCTGGCTCACGTTGCTGCTCTGGCACTCTTACTTTTTGGTTGGCAACCTGTTGTTCAAACTCAGCAACCCGGTTTGTAAGAGAGGTATACTGTAAACCTATATCGTCTTTGATCAGCCGCAACTCATCGGCCAATGCCCGGTTATCTTGTTCCAAATCATCCATACGACCGTTAACCGACTGAAATTCTACCCGCAGGTTATCAAGCCCGGCCAGAAGTTCTGCAGACTGACGTTGCTGCGCATCACCCCCGGCGATTTCAGATTGTGATATCTCCACCTTTTGTACTTCCAATTGAGCGAGGCGACGTTTCATTTCTGCCAGATCCATCTCCATCCGCAACTGATTCTGACTTGGCGGTACACACCCAAGCAGTAACAGCAAACTCAGTAGTATAAATATAAGGCGCATTGGATTTCCTCCCAAAACCTGAAACAAAAAAGGGCCACTCACATAAAGATGAGCGGCCCAGATCAGTTATAAGAATAAATTAACGCTTAACTTTAAAATTGGCTCGACGGTTTTTAGCCCAAGCTTCTTTGGTACGAGCAGTATCGATAGGCATTTCTTCACCGTAAGAGATAATGTTCATCCGCTCAGCAGCAACACCAAGAGAAACTAAATAATTCTTGGTTGCCAAGGCGCGTTTATCGCCCAATGCCAAGTTGTACTCATCGGAACCGCGCTCATCACAGTGACCTTCGATGAGAATTTTAACAACAGGTGCGGCTCTCAGCAAACCGGCATTACTGACCAAGATACTTTTGGCAGCAGCAGTCAACACGTACTGATCAAAATCAAAATGGATACGGTTTAAACCTTTGGAAGCGGCAAGCTCGGCAGCTCTCGCTACAGCAGCGGCATCATAAGCAGGTGCGGTGTCGGTCACCTGTTGCTCAACAACTCCAGCAGGCTGCTGTTGTTGCACTTCAACTGCTGTTTGTCCTGAAATTACAGGTTCTTCAGCAACTGGTTTTTTGGCACAACCTGAGGCCAACAAAGTCAGAACAAAAAGCATCACCACCAGACGGGTAATGGTTGATTTCAGCATGATAAAACACTCCTTTCGCATTTGCGATAAATTTTAAAATCAATATTCTTCTGGGCATCTCGGCTATTATACAGAAGCCTAGCATAAAAACAACACCCGTTTATGCGTTTACAGGAAGAATCAATATCGCTACCAGCGACCAGACCATGCGGGATGGGAATCATTTCCTCCGCGAGCTGAAATTCTTTTAGCTCCGGTTCCATCTGTGCGCATAATCCAGATTGATTTTTCTCCACCATTCAGATCAGAGGAGTATATCAAAAACCGCCCATCTGGGCTCCAGCGGGGATGTTCTTTACTTCCTTTACCGAAAGTCAGCTGTCGTTCATCCGATCCATCCTCACGAATTGTAAAAATATTAAACACCCCGTTATCCATCCGTGAGTAAGCAATTCTGTCCCCCTTTGGACTCCAGGCCGGGGTAGCATTATATTTCCCATCAAAGGTCAAACGGCTCACTTCGAGGGTGCGGATATCAACAATAAAAATATTGGGATTGCCACGCCGATCGGAAACAAAAGCTATTTTATCCCCCCTAGGGCTCCAAGTTGGATCGACATCAATACTGTAGTGGTTCGTCAAGCGCCGATGAATTGTCCCATCCGTTCCAATCAAATAAATTTCAGAATTTTTATCCTTTGACAGGGTCAACGCAATTTCACGACCGTCCGGGCTATAACGTCCGCCAATATTCAAGCCTTGCTTAAGCGACAGACGGGATTCACGGCCCGTATAGATCTCCTTACGATAAAGATCAGGGTTCTCTTTATTGTAGGAAGTAAAGATTAATTCTTTACGGGTTGGTGAAAAATCGGGGTTTAAAACAATCGAGCGATGATCGGTCATACGAATCGGCTGATGACCATCAACATCCATCAGATAAAGTTCTTTGCGGCCCGTTCGCTTGGAGATGTAGGCGATTTTAGTAGAAAATGGGCCTTCATCACCGGTTAAGCTTTTCAGTATCTGATCAGCAAAAGTATGGGCTATTTTACGCACATCGGCCAGTTTACCAACATAGCGACGCCCGGTTAGCAGTCGCTGAGTGATAACATCAAAAAGGCGCAATTCAATTGTCAGTTTTCCCGTTGAAACGCTATATCCACCCTTGATCAATGTTTCAGTTCCAAGCATTCGCCACTGGGAAAAATCGATCTCTGTTCTGCGCAGACCCAGTTTATCGGCATCACCCAGAAAAGAAGCAGGATCGACCAAATCAAATAACCCGGACAGCTCCAGATCTCCCTGTAAAACCTGCTGAAATTCTTCCGCCACTGCCGGCTGTTCCGCCCCTACTCCCATCGGGATCAAACGGGTCATAGCAAGGGGAATGGTCTGCTCACCAGGAGCACTGATTTCAATTTTAGCGGCAGTCGCAACAGAACAGAATAAGCACAGAAAACTTATTATAAAAAAACTTATTTTGAAATATCTCATGGTTA
>JAOZLQ010000019.1:14326-20769 GCA_029934755.1 Desulfuromusa sp.
TCGGTTTGACTGCTGGTTTAGGCTCAGGTTTAGGCTTTGCCTTAACCACCGGTTTCTTTTTCACTGGAGCCGCTTCAGGACGTCCAGCCTGAGGGTTCTTAACTATCTTATTCACCAAATTAACCCGATAAACAGGCGGCTTCTCAAATTCACGCTTAGGGAAGAAGGGAGAATAGTAAAGAATCGGTAGTAACAAATGTAGCAGAATTGAAATCAGCAACATCTGTTTAAAGCCGGGTTCAAACACTGATTGCAACTGCTGCCAGCGTTGTTTACGGGAAGATTCCATGGAATAGCCGTTATTTCTCGGGCAAGCGGGTCACCATTCCGAGCTTTTCTACCCCAGCTTTTTTCACTGCTGCCATCAACTGCACCACTCGACCATAAGGAACTTTCTCATCAGCTTCGAGAAAAACTTCGCGATCTGGCTTCCCCTTCAACGCTTGTTGAATGACCGGTCCCAACTTTGACAGCTGATCAATTTTAGCCTTACCGATTAAAATTTGCCCATTTTTTTGCAGAGTAATTACCAGCGGCTCCTGCTGAGCTGGCAATCCCGGAGCTTCAGCAACTTCGGGCAGAGCAACTTCGACACCTTGATCCAACATCGGAGCTGTCACCATAAAGATAATCAACAGCACCAGCATGACATCAACAAATGGAGTCACATTGATCTGCGACATACTACTGCGCCGACCACTGGATGGACGTCCGACTTCCATCTAGTTCCCCCGCTCCATCCGCTCGACAATATTCAGAAGTTCCTGACTAAAATTATCCATCTCGCCGATCAGGATATTGACCTTGTTGAGAAAGTGGTTATAACCCATAACTGCAGGAATTGCTGCTGCCAAACCGATTGCCGTAGCAATCAAAGCCTCGGAAATCCCCGGTGCAACAACAGCAAGTGAAGCACTGCCCGTTGCTCCGATCCCCTGAAAAGCATCCATAATTCCCCAAACTGTTCCAAACAGACCGATAAAAGGAGCTGTGGAACCTGTGGTCGCCAGAAAGGTTAAATATTTTTCCAGCCGCTGCGTCTCCTGCGTGGTGGCACGCCGTAATGCGCGACCCACCATTTCAGTGGTATCCATTTTTAAAGAAAAATCACCCGGTTCATCCGGATCAGTATTCTTCTTTTTTAATTGCAGCATCTCATGATATCCCTCGCGAAACAGATTCGCGATTGGGGAGTGGCTGAACTCCTTGATCCCTTGTCCAACCAGATCAAAACGCTTTTTTGTCCAGAAAAAGTCGAGGAAACGATCAGATTCTTTGATCGCTCGTTGAATGACTGAAACCTTGTAAAAGATAATCGCCCAGGATACGAGCGAAAAATAAACCAGAATAAGCAGAACCAGTTTGACAACCGGTCCAGCGTTAAATACCAGATCCAGCAAAAGCTTTCTCCTTCTGGGGCGAAATAAAGCACCCGGTGAAATCAATTAAGATGAGCCTGTAAAATATAATGATAATTATCAAGGAGCTGCCAGGACAAGTCAAGATATAGCCCCAGATAGCGACAAATCTGCTAAACCAAGAGCTAATTTTAGCATTTATTTAAGGTGAAAAATTTTCTTTTGTTGTTTTTCCCCTGTTTCTGCTGAGAGTTATCCACTTTATCCACAGAGTTATCCACGGTTTAGTTCTTTCCCCCTTCAATCATGGCATAGGCTGAGTGATTATGGATCGATTCAAAATTTTCACACTGGATCTTATACCAACTGATCTGTTCAACACTCCGCAGCTTCTCAGTCACTGCCCGCACCATGTCCTCAACAAACATGGGGTTGTCATAGGCTTGTTCTGTAACCGCCTTTTCATCCTCACGCTTAAGCAGGGCGTAAACCGGACAACTTGCACATTCTTCAACCCACTGAATCAAGTCTTCCAACCAGATATGTTCAGAATATCTAATCTGTACGGTGACAATACTGCGTTGATTATGGGCACCACGATCACTGATTTCCTTGGAGCAGGGACACAAAGATGTTACGGGAATACTGGCCTCAAGAATAAAATCAAATTGCTCTCCCTGCGTTCCCAGCATCCGACATTGATATTCCAACAAACTCCGGGCACCGGATACAGGGGCTCGTTTTTCAATAAAATAGGGAAAATCAAGCTCAAGATGTGCTCGCCCGGATCCGAGTCGAGATTGCATTTCTTTCAAGATGGTCTCCATGTTTTCTACGCTGACCCCATCATGATAGAGATTGAGCACTTCAATGAAGCGGCTCATATGCGTTCCTTTAAAATGCTCGGGCAGGTCAACAAACATATTAACTCTTGCCACCGTATGCTGTTTTTCACGATATTTATCCAAAACTACAATCGGGTAGCGGATATCCTTCACTCCAACTTTATCGATTGCGATATTGCGCGTATCCCGACTCTGTTGCATATCGGGCATTGATGGAATAGTCACTTTATTTTTTTTAGACATAGGAAATAGGATCCTCCTGCCCAGCATCGGCAAAACCTTTCAAACGCAAACGACAAGAATCACATAGACCGCAGGATAAACCTTCCGGCGTCGGATCATAGCAGGAATGGGTGAATTGATAGTCAACTCCAAGCCCTAGACCCTGTTGAATGATCTGTCCTTTGGTTAGATCAAGCAATGGTGCGTGGATATGATAGGGATTCCCTTCAACTCCGGCCTTGGTCGCTAAATTTGCCATTTGTTCAAACGCCTGAATAAATTCAGGGCGGCAATCGGGATAACCGGAATAATCGAGGGTATTGACACCAATATAAATATCAGCGGCACCAAGAACCTCGGCCCAGCCCAGAGCAAACGAAAGGAAAATCGTATTTCGAGCCGGTACGTAAGTAATCGGGATTTCATCCTTCCCTGAGGCATGCTTTGGCACATCAATATCTGCAGTCAAGGCGCTGCCACCCATCTTGCGCAGATCGATATCAATCACCATATGTTCTTCAGCTCCAATCAACGGAGCGTATTCACGCGCTTTTTCCAGTTCAACAGTGTGCCGCTGTCCATAAGCAAAGCTGAGCGCATAGGGCGTAAAGCCCTGCTCCCGAGCAATCGCCATACAGGTTGTAGAATCAAGGCCTCCACTGTAGAGAACAACTGCTTTTTTCATTGACAACCTTCTTTCATAGTTTCTCCAACATTTTCAATTGAAATACAAAAAATTCATATCTACCCCGGCTTCTGCCCCATGAAGAAAGATCACGCGGAAGATCAACACCAGTCAATTAACAGCAGAAGAATAAGCCGAACATTTCAGTGGGTCAAGCCTCCAATCTGTTGCTCCAACACCTGCCGCGTGTTATAAATCCAAGTTGGTTATTTTCTGGCAACAAGACACCCTAAACTTTCTCGACGTTAAAAGATAAAATGAATCGCTACTTGAAATATTTTTTATTGCTGATATTTGGTGTGCCCCTACTTGGCGCTGCCTTACTGGTCGGGGCATACTTTTATGTCTCAACAACTCTGCCGAGGGTTGAAACCCTCTCCGATTATAAACCGCCATTGATTACCCGCATTTACGCTGATGATGCCTCTATCATTGCTGAGTATTCCCGTGAACGGCGGATTTTAGTTCCCTTTGAAAAAATGCCAAAAACCTTGGTTCAGGCATTTGTCGCTGCTGAAGATGCCAGTTTTTTTAAGCACCAGGGAATTGATTTTATCTCAATCTTACGAGCAGCACTTAAAAATGTAAAAGCTGGTGGAATCGCCCAGGGAGGCAGTACCATCACCCAGCAAGTTGCCAAAAAACTGTTACTCACCTCAGAGAGAACCTTCACCCGTAAATTTAAAGAAGCAATCCTTGCCTGGCGCATGGAAAAAGCACTGACTAAACAGGAAATTCTCTACCTCTACCTGAATCAGATTTACCTGGGGCATCGCGCTTATGGTGTTGAAGCGGCAGCAGAAAACTATTTTGATAAAAATGTTGAAGAGCTGACCTTGGCAGAATCAGCAATCTTGGCCGGACTGCCTCAGGCTCCCAGCCGTTATTCCCCTTATCGCCATTACCAGCGCGCCATGAATCGGCAGAAGTATGTCCTTGAGCGGATGGTCAAGGAAGGGTACATCACCCCAGAGGAATATACTCAAGCGGCCCAGGAAGAAGTCGCTATTAAGCCCCGTCTGAATAACCTGCTGGAAGTCACAGCATACTTCAATGAACAGGTTCGACGTTACCTGGAAGAACGTTTTGGTGAAGAGCTCCTTTACACCGGTGGTCTACAAGTTGAAACCAGCATCAACTTGCCCATGCAGCAGGTTGCCCGTCAGGCAGTCAAAAATAATTTGCGGGCACACGATAAGCGACGTGGTTACCGTGGCGCACAACAGGTTCTGGATGAAACAGCAATTGAAGAATTTATCGCCAAACAATTGGAACAGTTTACCGAAGAACCCTTGGTTGTTGGTCGCTACACCCAAGCACTCATTGTCGGGCTAAAAGAGGGTCAACTGCTTTGTAAAATCGGCGATAAAGATGGTACGATTTCCATCAAAGATTCAAAATGGGCGGGGCCAATCAAATTTACTGCTGAGAATATCGAACCTCTTGGAAACGCCGGGGAGGATAAACTGACCCTGTTTCCTCCTGCCTCAGTTGTTGAAGTTAAAATCCTTGATCTCAATTCAGAATTGATAAAACTCAGCCTGGAGCAAGCTCCGCTTGCGCAGGGAGCGTTGGTTGCCGTTGACCCCTTTAGTGGGCAAATTAAAGCAATGGTCGGTGGATACGAATTCACGGAAAGTCAATTCAACCGGGCCATTCAAGCAAAACGGCTACCCGGCTCAGCAATTAAACCGTTGATTTATGCTGCTGCTCTTGATCGTGGCTATACTCCAGCAAGTATTATTCTTGATACACCATTGATTTACGAAAATAGAAAAATTGACACTGGCAAGCTGGAAGAGTGGAAGCCAAAAAACTACGAGGAAAAGTTCTACGGTCCAACCCGATTTCGCTATGCGTTAGCACATTCACGTAATGTTGTAACGATCAAGATTCTGGAAGATATCGGGGTCAACTATGCGGCCAACTATATCAAAAAACTGGGCATCGAAACACCGCAGCAACGTGATCTGTCGATGGCTCTTGGATCAACCGCCGTCACTCCCCTGGAGATGTTAACCGCCTACACAGTTTTTGCTAATGGGGGCATATTGGTCCCACCAACCTATATCACCAGAATTCGTGACCGCAATGGCCGGATTCTTGAGTCCATCGATCCAGCTGACTTTGCTACAGGAATGGCTGACGACCAGCGCTTGATCCGTAAACCACCACGGCGGGTAATTTCACCTGAAACGGCATACCTAACCACCAATATTATGGAAAGTGTTGTCCGGGAAGGCACCGGTTGGCGCGCCAAGAAGATTGATCGTCCTTCTGCAGGAAAAACTGGCACAACAAATGATCTGAAAGATGCTTGGTATATTGGCTTTATCCCGCAGCTCGCCTGCGTCTCCTGGGTTGGTTACGATCAAGAACGCCCTTTGGGGAAAAGTGAAACCGGCTCCCGAGCGGCAGCACCAGCCTGGGTCAATTTCATGAAGGAAGCGGTCAAACAGTATCCAGTGAAAAATTTCTATGTCCCCGACAGTATTGAATTTCATCCAATTGATAAAAAAACCGGGCTACTTTTGGCAGAAGATGACAAACAGGCTTATTTCGAGGTCTTTTCCCCGGGAACAGCACCGACTCAAATGAGTGACGACGAACAATTAAAAGCAAAGGATTTTTTCCGGCTGGATATGGAAGGAACTTTATAGTTTTCACCATCATCTTTTCAATTCCCCAGCGACACTTGCAGTTCTTGTTTGGTGCCGAAGAATCTGATCAAACCCGTGCCGATTACATGGTCTCGATCGGAAACTTCCGTTATTTTTTATACAAAACTTCTAAAGGCAGTTCCGGATCTGCTTCCCATCCGATAGTTGACCCATCATACATTCTGGCATCTTTGTTTCCCAGCAGCTCGTGTGAAACAAACCAGGATAATGATGTCCGATGACCGGTATGACAAAATGAGATTTGTTCTCCTACTAGCGGAACGCCACTTTAACTACGACTATCAACAAAGGTCACACCACGATCCCATGCAGCCTTAACTTCTTTTACATCAGGGAAATATTCCAGTCGCATCTGACTCTTATATTGCTCCATTTTAACTTATTGATTCGGGAATAACTTTTGACGGATGGTGGGAAGGTATGCCTGAATGGGGTCAAACAGGTGTCTTTGATCACCCGCTAAAATGATCAGCAAGACACCAAATTTCACAGGGGTAAAGACTGGTATCCCTTCCCCTACATCAAGTATTACAAATTGAAATCGGTGCTAAATATTGTGGAAATCTGAATGATCACTGAAAACCTTGATAAGGGCATGAAACAACTCCATAGCCGACCGGAGCACCTGAAGAATCTTCACGGATGATCGTCA
>JAOZLQ010000121.1 GCA_029934755.1 Desulfuromusa sp.
AGATTGTTGATCGTACTTCTCTCGATATGATCATGCAGGCTGGTGGCTATGTTTCCTGTCATACTGGTGGAGTTGATGATGCAAATGCTTTGCTGATTCCTAAGCCAATTGCTGATTATGCGATGGATGCTGCTGAATGTATCGGTTGCGGTGCTTGTATCGCGGCCTGTCCCAACAGCTCCGCTATGTTGTTTACCAGTGCTAAGGTTGCCCAATTGGCGGCATTACCACAAGGTAAGCCCGAAGCCAGAAAACGGGTTCAGGAAATGTCCCAGGCAATTCTGGATGAAGGTTTTGGTAACTGTACTAATCACTATGAGTGTGAAGCCGCCTGTCCGAAGGGGATCAGTGTTAAGTTTATTGCTAAACTTAACCGTGAATATCTGAAGTCATTGATGCCAACTTCAACAGGTGCATAAGTTACTAGTCTAAAATTTTGATAATTTGTTATAAAGGGCGAATCTTAATGATTCGCCCTTTTTTTTGTTCAAGGTTGTGTGATGGATAACTGGTTTAGCAAGTTTGCGGGGCAGAAACAAAAAAAAATAAATCAAGTTGATGATGTATCTGCTGTTGATTTGTTACCATTTTATTTGGAAAAAAATAGTGAACTGCTCTCTGTAGACCGGTTGCATGTTGTTCGCCAATTTCGTCAGAGTGTTGAAAACCAGTTGCAAATATTACAGACTTCACTGGATGCGACATCGGTTGTTTTGTTCTGGTCTGGCCCGGCGACTGATCAAATCACAAGTTATGCATCTACCAGCCTACACAATGATTTAGTAGCAGGATCGTTCCCAGTTGGTTCTGGAGTTCTTGGTGCCTTGAAAGATCGCAATGATATTGCACTCACTCCATATCGATTGAATTCTTCCGCAATTCTTTATTATCCTGAAAATATTTCTGTTGGAAGTTTTATTGCTTCAATTCTGTCTTGCGGGGAGGGTGAACAGCGCAAAGTAGGAGATTATGGCATTTTATGTGTTGATCGTGTTTCTCAAGATGCATGGTCATCAGTCGATAGAATGTTAATTGCTTCAATCTCTGATCAAATACGGCAGAGCTTAGTCCTTTTACGTGATTTACTTTTCACCGAAGTCGAACGGCGGACTTTACAACTTGTTTTTGATGGATTACGGGCATTAAACTCAGTACTTGATGTGGAGTCAGTTTACACGGCAGCAAATGAGGCTTTCGGATTGATTATTGATATGGATCTTTTTGCTATCAGCTTGATCCATGAAAATGATCATGAACTTTGTTATCTCTCTGGCGATTGTTCTGAATGCCAGTTGAACCAAAAATATATACTGGATGATTCACTGGTGGGTCAGGTGGTTAAGTATCGGAGAACATTGCCAGAGAGATCATTTTATGTGGGACGTGCACCGATTATCAATGGATTTGATCTGTTTGATAAATATAAATCGGTCCTGGTTGTCCCCTTGCTTCAGGAAGATTGCCCAGTCACGGGCGTACTGATTATTGCTGCGCGTGGTGATAATCTAGTAACCCGGAATAGCCGAGAAATGATAGAGATGATTGCGGCACAGGTAGCAATCAAAATTGATCTTGCACATTCTCACGAACAAATTCGACAGTTGTCGATAACTGATCCACTCACAGGGATTGCTAACCGTCGGGCTTTTCAGCGCGCATTTACCGCAATGTATGAGCGCGCTCGGCGTCGTAGCGGATCATTCAGTTTAATTATTTGCGATATTGATCTTTTTAAGCGAGTTAATGATACTTATGGTCACCCGTTTGGGGATCAGGTTATTCAACAGGTTGCTGGTCAACTCAACGATGTTGTTCGAACTGGAGATCTTGCTGCCAGAATTGGTGGAGAAGAATTTACAATTTTGCTGGAGGATACCGGATTGTCCGGAGCTTTAGATGTGGCTGAACGATTGCGAAAAAAAGTTGAAAAGCTTGGTCTGTTTTTCCAGGGGGAAGCTGTTCCGGTGACTATTTCAGCCGGGGTTGCAGCATTTCCACAGAATACAGATCAACAGGAAAAATTATTTAATTATGCTGATCAGGCACTCTATCATGCCAAGGAAGGCGGTCGAAATAGGTCTGTTTGCTGGCATAGTATCACTTAGTCTTTTTGCAATATTGTAGTACTGAACTCATTTAATAAGCGATTTTTTATCAGTCTACAGCCGAGTTTTTGGTATTTTTGCCGCACATCAAAATTATATTCCCAGAGGATTCCGGAAAGGAGTAACAGTGCACCTGGAGCTGCTTTTTCTACCAAGTTTTCCGCGATATCCAGTAGAATATCCCCATAAATATTTGCCAGAATCAGATTGAAATTTTCTTCTTCCAACTGTTCAAGTGTTCCGCATACATGGGTGATGTACTCGTCAACTCCATTGAGTCGACAATTTCTTTGACCACTTTCAACTGCTGCTTGTTCAATATCGATACACCAAGCCCGTCCAGGGTTTAATAACATTGTCGCAATTGTTAAAATTCCTGTACCACTACCAAGATCCATAATCTTTTGATTTTCTACAGTTGGCAGAGTTTCAAGTATTTCTAAACAGCTTTGGGTTGTTTCATGTTCCCCTGAACCAAATGCACCCCGATCCATGATAATCTGGATGCGTTCTTTATCGTCAGGTGTATTGTTCGGAGGAGCAATGGTAAGACGTTGACCAATATTAAAAGGTTGATAATTATCTCTCATATTTATTCCCGAAAACTGATTGATTATAACAGTCCAGTGCTTTTAAATAATAACAGCAAAATGGTGTAGCTGAAGGCTGATCCCAGGGTGGACAGCATGACGATAGATCCGGCTAATTCGGCATCGCCTCTCATCTGCTGTGCCATAATATAGGTTGCTGTCGCTGCAGGTGTTCCTGCCATTAAAATTCCAATACCCAGATCTGAACTTGATACGCCCAGAGGAACAAGTAGTAACACTGCCAGTAACGGCAATAGAACCAGTTTGATTGTGCTGGCGGCACCAGCAAGTTTTAAATCACCCTTTAGGCGTTCAAACGAGAAACTCCCACCGATAGCCAGAAGTGCAAGAGGTAATGCCAAGCCGGTGGTAATATTCAGAGAACGGTCGATGATTATCGGAATTGGCAGGCTCCAGAAACTCCAGATAATTCCAAGAAAGGACGCGATAATCAGTGGATTAAGGATGGTTTGTGCCATCAAATTGGGAGTTTTTTCATCACTTCGGCCTTGATGTGGTAAGAGCAGGGCAAGAATTGCAAACAGGTTCAAAACCGGAACCAGAAATCCCATCAGAATGCCAGCTTTGGTTAAACCCACTTCTCCGTACGCATTTAGACAAATTGCCAGCCCGATATAGGCCAAGTTACCACGGAATGCTCCTTGGCAAAAACTGCCACGCAGTGCTGCTGGATATTGACGTTTTCCAGTGTAAAAAAAAGTAAGGACAAATCCGATAACAATGACGAGTGTCGATCCAAGCACCAATGGAGCATTAAAAAAGCTGGAAAAATCAGCTTTACCAATTTTATAGAAGAGAAGTAATGGGAGAAAAACAACGTAAACTAGTCGATTCGTTTGTTGGAGAAAGGCTTCATCGAAGAGTCGAAATTGTTTGAGTAAAGATCCCAGTCCAATCACCAAAAAAATTGGGAGAACTATTGTGAGTGTTTCAATAAATGGCTGCATTTAATCTCCCAAAAGTTCGAGAAGAATAGCCTAGATATTGAAGTCTGTCTATTATATTGACAGAAAAAGGAGGCTCAAACGAGCCCCCTGATATTGTAAAGTTCAGCTTAGCATTGTCTACACGGTACGTCATAGCCTAACCCATGTCTCTTGGTGGAAACAACGGAAAGATGTTGCAGCCGATCTAAAAGCAATTTACTCAGCGTCGACCATCGAAGAAGCGAGGTTAATCTGGAACAGTTCGAGGACAAATGGAACGCTAGCCATGCAGGATGGTCCCGGTGTCCGTTTCTCCACCAGAAATTTAACTTACTTGAAGAATTATAGTTGGCCGGGGTATGTTCATAAATTGGAAAATGTTGTGGAACAAATGCTGATTCTAAGAAGTTCAGATATTTTGAGCTTGCCGATTTGCCAGAGCGGATCGGTCGACCAGAAAGGCAGGTCGCTGGCGTTCTTAACCTTCCAGAAGAAGGCTATTCTCTGGAGGCTCTTGAGCGGGAAGCGGTTCAGGAAGCACTTAATCGCTGTCATGGGATTAAAAGTAAAGCAGCGGTATTTCTGCAAATTCCTCGGCATACATTGCTCTATCGCTTAGAAAAATACAACATTCATATATAGCAGGGTGTGATAGATATGATTTTAAGTCGTCTTTTTTTTTCGTTGGTAATCCTAATTATTTTCTGTCAGGGCAGCTTTGCGGCAGAGAGGCGTACCCCAATTGTTGATGCGGTTGCAAAGGCCCGTGATGCTGTAGTTAATATTCGTACAGAAAAACTTGTTCAACGGCAAAATAGTCCATTTTTTGGTTTTGGTGATTCTATTTTTGATCAGTTTTTCCAAGATATGTTGCCGCCCCGCAGCTATAAGACCCAATCTCTTGGCTCCGGGGTCATCATCGATGCTGAAGGTCATATTCTTACCAATGCTCATGTGGTTGATAAAGCTTCAAAAATCTATATTGCTCTGTCAGATAAACAACTTGAGCTGGAAGCCGAATTGATCGGAAAAGATAATCAGATTGATTTGGCAATTTTGCAGATAGTTAAGCCCGGGAAATATCCATTTTTACCCCCCGCTCGATCTGATGATTTGTTGCTTGGGGAAACAATTATTGCTATTGGCAACCCCCTTGGGTTGGGGCATTCGATTACAACCGGAATTATCAGTTCTTTGCAACGACGTATTCAGGTTGGTCAACAGCACTCCTCAGTTGTTATTCAGTCCGATGCTTTGATTAATCCCGGTAATTCTGGTGGTCCACTCATAAATATTAATGGTGAACTGATCGGCATCAATACTGCTATTGCCAGACAGGCTCAGGGGATCGGTTTTTCTATACCGATAAATACTGCAAAGCGTGTTCTTAATGATTTGATCAATCATGGTCGTGTGCGACGTGGATTCCTGGGGATTCTTGTCGGGGCAGTTAGCCCTTCTTTTGTCCAATCCTATGGAGAAGGTGGTGTATTGATTGAGGAAGTTCAATCGCAATCCCCATCATGGAAGGCCGGGATGTTAGTGGCGGACGTTGTTCTCGCAATCGATAATATTCCGATTTCTTCCCCCGAGCAGTATCATTCTATGCTACAGACATATACTCCGGGCGACAGTCTTAAATTTACCTTGCTGCGTGGGTTGCAGCAACTGGAGAAAATGGTTGTATTAACGCCATTGCCCGAAGGTTACGAGTTAGCCTATACTCGCCGGAATTTTGGCTTTGAACTACGGCAAGTGAAACGTAAGTTGTTGATAGATAAAGTACTTGAGGATTCTGCAGCCAAAAGAGTCGGGATCAAACGTGGTGATCAGATCATTAAAGTTGATGATGTCAGAGTTGAAACAATTTCTGAATATGAACGTGCTATTGAATATCGTCTGGGTCGCAGCTCGCTGACCTTTACAGTGGTGAGAGACAATGTTGGTTATTTAATTGAACTACCATAAAAGTTAGGAAACAAAAAAATGAAGAATTTGAGAATAATAAAATTGGGGATACTATTGATTTTTAGCATCTTAATATTGACAGGTTGCGATAAATCAACTTCAGAAACACAGGTACCTAAGGGGGGGCTGGTTGGTCATGCTGCTCCCGATTTCACCTTGATAGATATGCATGGACAGAAGGTTCGTTTGTCCCAGTTTCAGGGTAAAGTTGTTGTCCTGAATTTTTGGGCGACCGGGTGCCCACCCTGTCGGGAAGAGATGCCTTCTATGGAGAGACTCTATCGTGACTATGAAAGTCAGGGGTTGGTTATGCTGGCAGTTAATGTTGATGAGAATGGACAGAAGGCTGTGAGCCAATTTCTGAAAAAAACACCACATAGTTTCCCGATTCTTCTTGATAGCGAAAATGTTGCTCAGAATATGTATGGAGTTTTTCGTTTTCCGGAAAGCTTTATCATTGACCGTAATGGTGTCGTGGTTGAAAAAATTATTGGCGGACGTGATTGGATGTCCGGGACAACTTTCAAGCTTATTAATTTTCTGTTAAATGGTTAAGATTTATCTGCGGTTCATAGTGAAGACGGTCGCAAAGTTTTCTCCTTGATCTTTCCTCTGCCTTCCCTTAGCTTTTGCATGTCACTTCCAAAATCCTGTACGGAGGGTTTCGAGATGGATCAGATTGCTATATTCAATGAGTTTGTGCGTCGTAAAGGATTGAAAAATACCAACCAAAGGATGACTATTCTTGAAGCATTCCTGGGTTCCAAATCTCACTACTCTACTGAAGACCTTTATTCGAAATTACGCAAAGAGCACCCCAAAATTGGGTATGCAACGGTTCATCGGACTCTGAAATTGTTTGCTGAATGTGGGATTGCAATTGAGCTTGATTTTGGTGATGGCCAAGCGCGATTTGAGCCTCTTAACGTTGATCAGCATCATGATCATCTGGTTTGTACAAATTGTGGTCTGATTATCGAGTTTACAGAGCCACAAATAGAGAAACTTCAGGAGCAGATTGCTGCTCAGCATAATTTTAAAATTGAGAAACATCGCCATGAACTCTACGGCCTTTGTTGTGATTGTTCCAAACAGAGCTGATATTCACTTTTTGTCAAAAGGTTTACTGCTTTATGTCAGATCAGCAAGTATCGTCCCCTAAAGTTGTTCTGGTTGGGAATCCAAATGTTGGCAAGAGCGTTGTCTTTAATGCTCTTACTGGCGCTTATACGACTGTGTCTAATTATCCAGGGACCTCGGTGGAAGTTTCCCGTGGGCACTGTCAGATAGCTGATCGTCGCTACGAAATTTTGGATACTCCCGGTATGTATTCAATGATGCCAATTACTGAGGAGGAAAGA
>JAOZLQ010000122.1 GCA_029934755.1 Desulfuromusa sp.
AACCTTTGAGGCCGATGATGTTTATAATCAAGCTGATGCCGAAGGCTTTATCAAACTGAGTGCCCTACGTTTGCGGATTGCAGCAATCCAACGCGATGGCAAGTAAATAGACAGACTCACCAATGGCTCGGTGGATAGACATTGGATAACCACCGAGTCCACAGGAACTACCCAATGGAAACAGCACTGCAAAAACAGATTAAGACTTCCGTGGTTGCCTGTATCATGGATGCAGAGCAGAAAATTCTTCTGACACGACGCAGCATTCCACCATTTCTTGGTCAGTGGGTCATGCCTGGAGGAAAAATTGACCACGGTGAATCAATCGAATCTGCACTCCTGCGAGAGGTCAAGGAAGAGGTTGGTCTACAGGTTGAAATTGGGCGACTCGTTGATATCTATGAACATTTGGCAATTGGGCATAAAAAAGATCATTACATAATCCTCTACTACCAAACCAAAGCCTTGACCTTTGAGCTGAAACTTAATCCCGATGAGCTGAGTGAGGCGATCTGGTTTTCGCAATACCAGCTCCCGGCACTTGATGTCCCACCGGGTTGTCGGCAGATACTGGCCCATCTCTTTCCTGAACTAAAATGGCCAGAGCTTCAGCCTCCTGGAGACCATGCAGACCGCGAACTCCCCGGTATTTAATTTTAATCCTGACGGTTGTGACCATGTATAAAATTATCAAAAAAAGTGTTGATATCGACTTTCCACGTGGACACCATTTACACTGTCTGGTCAGTCAGATCCCCAACGAAATCAGGCTGGATAACGAGCCTGATCCTCAGGCGATCACTCAACGCAAGTGGCAACGCGTCCATTCAGTTCTTGAGCTGGTTATTAATGCCAAAAGCAACCTGAAAAAGATACATTTTCTCCTTTTCCCCGAAGGAACTCTACCCTACAGTCACTTGGATAAAGCTCTTTCCTTGATTACTGATGGTTTCCCAATCAATACAGTAACCATGCTCGGTCTCGAAGCTTCTCCTCTTGCCACTTTTTCCACCTTAGCCCAACGCTTTGAAAGCGATAATGAAGAGTTACTGCAATCCATCTGCGAAGACCGTCAAAGTGGCAAAATTGATGATTTACAGGTCAACAGTACCGCAATCGTCATCAAGGAGAGCACTGGGAAAGTGCGGATCTTTCTGCAGATTAAAAGTCATCCGTGTTCTCACGAGGAGGATATGGACGCCTACCGTGACCTTTATCACGGCAAAGTGTTTCCCTTATGGCACTGTCCGTCCACCGGCTTTAATTTTATGCTGATGATCTGTTTTGACTATATCTATCGTACTCTCTATCAATCTAATATCCGGCAGGTAATCGATTACGCCAATGAATTATATTTTTCCAGTCGGCAACAGCTTGATTTACTGGTGGTTCTGGAGTGTAATCCCAAACCGGAACATGCTTTATTTCGCAATGTCGTACACGGCTTTTACGGAGAAATGCTAGAATCAACACCGGGAGTACATGATACTATAACAGTTTTCTGTAATGCTTCCGGTGAGACGAACACTCCCTTGCTAGAAGACTGTGAAGACCATTTTGGTTACTCGTCGATCATCATGCATGAAGATCACAAAATATTGCCACGACAACTCCCTAATTATGCAGTCGATAATTATGATGGGTTGCCTGTCTGCCGATTGCGTTTTAACTGTGACACAAGGCTATTTTATTTCAACCTGCCAGTTTTCCATAGGTTTGACCCACGGACAGCGCGCATGCCACTGAAAGTCCACCGTATTTATCAGGAAGATGATCAAGGTAACTGGAAAAATATGCGAGATATCGAGGACGGTGATCTGAATGATCCTGGTCTTCAAGGAGAACATAATGAGCAGTAAACTCTGGGGTGGTCGCTTTACCCAGCCAACAGATAAATTTGTAGAAGAATTCACCGCTTCAATTGGATTTGAGCAGCGTCTAGGCAGCTATGATATTCAGGGTTCCAAAGCCCACGCGGAAATGCTTGGTCGCCAGGGAATTATTTCGGTTGCAGAGGCAAACCAAATTATTGCCGGATTGAATGAAATTCTCAACGATATTGAATCCGATAAAATGGAATTTTCTGTTGCCCTGGAAGATATCCACATGAATATCGAAGCACGTCTGATTGAGCGGATCGGCTCAGTGGGAGGTAAACTTCATACCGCCCGCAGCCGTAACGACCAGGTTGCCCTCGATATCCGTCTCTATCTGCGTGACGAGATTGATACCATCTTTGACTACCTCAAAAAGCTGGAAAAGTCTCTGATTCAGCAGGCCGAAGCAAATCTTGACATTATTATGCCTGGCTTCACCCACCTGCAAACCGCTCAACCGATCCTTTACAGTCACCACATGCTGGCCTACCGGGAGATGATTACCCGTGACAGCAGTCGGCTCAGGGATCTGCGTGTTCGCTTTAACCAGATGCCCCTCGGCGCCGGAGCACTGGCAGGAACCACCTTCCCGATTGACCGTGAGTGGGTTGCCGCACAACTCGGCTTTGATGGTGTCACCCGCAATAGTCTCGACAGCGTCTCCGATCGTGACTTTGCCATTGAATTCTGCAGCTTTGCCGGGATCTTGATGATGCACCTGTCACGTCTGTCAGAAGAATTAATCCTTTGGTCAAGCGCTGACTTTAACTTTATCGAGCTCTCTGATTCCTTCTGTACCGGGAGTTCCATCATGCCACAAAAGAAGAATCCCGATGTCCCTGAACTGGTACGCGGTAAAACCGGGCGAGTTTACGGTAACCTTATCTCATTACTGACATTGATGAAATCGTTGCCACTGGCCTATAACAAAGATATGCAGGAAGATAAAGAACCACTGTTTGACACCATTGATACCGTCAAAGGGAGCCTTAAAATTTTTGCTGATATGATTGCAGAAATAAAGGTTAAAGGAGATAATATGCGGGTTGCAGCAGCACGCGGTTTTTCTACCGCAACCGACGTTGCCGACTACTGTGTCCGCAAAGGGCTGCCTTTTCGTCAGGCGCATGAAGTGGTCGGAAAAACGGTGCGCTATTGCGTCGAAACAGGTAAGGATATCCCGGAACTGAGTTTAGCTGAATTTCAAGAGTTTTCGGCTCTGATCGAAGCAGATATTTACGATTTTGTCACCCTTGAAGCCTCAGTCAACGCCCGCAAAGCAACTGGTGGCACTGCAAGGGAAGCCGTTGAACGCGAACTAGCGCGATTGAAGTCAACGTAGGAGATTATCGAGATTTGAGAACAAAATATTTTTTTATTATATTCACTCTGGTACTGATCCTTAGCGCCTGTGGTAAAAAGGGACCAGTTCGACCAAACGACAGTGCCCCACCACCGGTGGAAAAGCCCTGCACCTAATTAAAATTCCGACTCTATAAATGGAGGAAAACATGTTTCAAGGATCCATGGTAGCAATCATTACCCCCTTTGATATTCAGGGTAACTTTGATGAGGAAAGCTACCGACAGCTGATTGAATTTCAAATTGAGAATGGCACCGACGTCATCGTCCCCTGTGGCACCACCGGTGAATCAGCAACTTTGGATTATGCCGAGCATGATCAGGTGATCAAAGTTTGTATTGAGCAAGTTAATAAACGGGTACCTATTCTTGCTGGTACCGGTTCCAATGCAACAGCTGAAGCAATAGCCATCTCCCAGCATGCCAAAGAAATGGGAGCCGATGGTGTTTTGCTCGTCGCTCCCTACTACAATAAACCATCGCAAGAAGGTCTTTATCAAAATTTCAAAGCAATTGCCAAGAATGTTAATCTTCCGCAGGTTTTATACAATGTCCCAGGTAGAACAGGGATAAATATGACTGCAGAGACAACGGTTCGCCTCGCAGAAATTGATAATATAGTGGCAATCAAGGAAGCCTCGGGCGATATAACTCAAGCAAGTGAAATTATTGCCCGTGCTGGGGATAAAATTGATGTTCTCTCCGGAGACGACTTCCTCACCCTGCCACTGATGGCCTGCGGTGCCAAAGGGGTCATTTCGGTCACAGCCAATATTATGCCGAAGCAGGTTAAATCCATGGTTCAAGCTGTACAGGAAAACCGTTGGGACAATGCACGAGAACTGCATCTGCAACTGCTTGACGCCCATCAAGCCATGTTTATAGAATCGAATCCCGTTCCCGTGAAAACCGCTGCAGCATTGATGGGGAATTGCCGGGCTGATGTTCGTCTGCCAATGGTTGCAATGCAAGCAGACACTTTGGATAAACTGAAGTTGGTGCTACGCAAACACAATCTGATATAATTTTTCTAGATCCTCAAAATATAGGTAATAAACATATGAATGTAGCCATTGTCGGCGCTGCCGGGCGCATGGGTGGACGTTTAATCCAAGCAGTACTCGAAGCTGAGGGATTGGAATTATCCGGTGCGGTAGAACGTCCTGGACATCCACAAGTTGGCACGGACGCAGGATTACTCGCAGCAGCAGGTTATATTGGAGTACCGATCACTGATAATCTGGCCGCGACGATGAAAAATGCCGACATTCTGATCGATTTCACCTTTCCCGATGTGACCCTGAAAAATTTGGAGATTTGTGCAAAACTGGGGAAAATGGTCGTTAGTGGCTCAACTGGATTTACTCCCGAACAAAAAGATCAGGTAGGAAAATACGCCGAGCAAATTCCAGTGGTTCTTGCCCCCAATATGAGCGTCGGGGTCAATGCCTGTTTCAAGCTACTCAAAGAAGCGGCTAAAATTCTCGGTGATGACTTTGATGTTGAGATCGTTGAGCTTCATCACAACAAGAAGAAAGATTCGCCCTCAGGGACAGCAGTCCGCATGGGTGAAGTCGTCGCAGAAACCTTGGAGCGTGATTTCAATCAAGTTGCCAACTATCATCGCGAAGGGATGTGTGGTGAACGGACAAAAGATGAAATCGGCATGCAGACTGTACGTGGCGGGGATATTGTTGGTGAGCACACCGTCTACTTTATCGGTATGGGTGAACGGATTGAAATCAGCCATCGCGCCATGAGCCGGGACATGTTTGCCCGTGGAGCAGTCCGTGCTTGCCAATGGTTACAAGGTAATAAACCTGGACTTTATGATATGCAAGATGTTTTGGGTTTGAATTAAACTTCACTTAAGGGAGATTAAAATGAAAAAAATGATGATTCTGTTATTAATTGCAGCCATTTTCGTTCTTTCTGGCTGTGGAACTTTCCATGGACTAGGCAAAGATGTTGAAAAAGCTGGTGAATGGGTTCAAGAAAAAGCCAGTTGACCACAAGGTAACAAACAATATCGAGAACTCTCAAAAAGAGCTTGATGATCGAACAACAGTTCCTCTATCCATTTACGTAAATTTCAGGAGATCTTTTAGATGGCACGCATTAACAACAATTATCTCAAACTACAAGCCGGCTATCTATTTCCGGAAATCAGTCGCCGGGTCAGTGAATTCACCCAGGCCAACCCGGGGGCAAATGTTATCCGCCTTGGTATCGGGGATGTAACCAAACCACTGGTTCCAGCGGTACTAAAAGCTTTTCATCAGGGTGTTGATGAAATGGCTGCAGGAGCCACTTTTCATGGTTACGGCCCGGAGCAGGGTTACGACTGGCTCGCACAAATTATTATCGACAAGGCATACAAACCACTTGGCGTTGAGCTAAAAACTTCTGAGGTATTTATCTCCGATGGTTCCAAGTGTGACAGCGCCAACATCCTCGATATTTTCGATCTTGGCAACAAGGTCGCCATCGGTGACCCGGTCTACCCGGTTTACAACGACACCAATGTCATGGTCGGTCGTAGTGGTCAGCTTAACGACAAGGGTTATTATGAAGGGCTGGTTTATATGCCCTGTACCGAGGAAAACGGTTTTAATCCCGATTTCCCAAACGAAAAAGTCGATTTGATCTATCTCTGTTTCCCCAACAACCCAACCGGAACCGTTGCAACCAAGGAGCAACTGCAAGCCTGGGTCGATTATGCACTTAAAAACGATGCAGTCATCTTGTTCGATGCCGCCTACGAAGCATTTATTACTGAACCCGATATCCCCCACTCTATCTACGAGATTGAGGGAGCCAAGCAATGCGCTATCGAGTTCCGTTCTTTCTCAAAAACGGCCGGATTTACCGGGGTGCGCTGTGGATTGACCGTTGTTCCCGAAGCACTCATGGGTACCACTGCCGACGGTGAAAAATACAGTTTCAATAAACTCTGGAATCGCCGCCAATGCACCAAATTCAATGGAGCTTCCTATCCGGTCCAGAAAGCAGCTGCTGCTGTTTATAGTGATGAAGGCTGGGCACAGGTCAAAGAGATTATCGATTTCTACATGGAAAATGCCCGTATCATTCGCGAGGGATTAACTGCGGCCGGAATCGATTGTTTCGGTGGTATCAACGCCCCCTACATCTGGCTGAAAACTCCGGAAAGCATGACCAGTTGGGATTTCTTCGACAAACTACTGAATGAATGTCACGTCGTCGGCACCCCCGGCAGCGGTTTTGGCCCCAGCGGTGAAGGATATTTCCGCCTGTCCGCTTTTGGCGAACGGGAAAATGTTGAAACCGCTGTTCGGCGGATCAAAGAGAAGTGGGGCAAGTGAAAATATTTTCGAAGTTAGAGAATGCCTGTTGAGCCCGAAAGATCTTGATACACCTCGGCCAAGGAGCAGCATGGCTTGAACCCTTCAGATTATTGAAAACAATTGACCAATGAAGCTGGTCTTGTTATGCATGGAGCGCTCATGGGATTCACCATTTTTGACTGTTGTCTCCCTGCATAATCGACGACCACATTGAAAGAGGTAACTATGATTCGCGCAGTTCACAACAACACCGTAACGGTTAAATACACTGGCAAACTTGCTGATGGAACCATCTTCGATGCATCTCCTGAAGACAGCCCCCTGTCATTCATCATCGGCAGGGAAGAGGTGATTAAAGGCTTTGAGGCGGCA
>JAOZLQ010000020.1 GCA_029934755.1 Desulfuromusa sp.
ATACTGAGCATGATATTGATGTTCTGGTCACCGAGCAGGGTCTGGCTGATCTGCGCGGCATGTCACCACTGGATCGTGCCCGTGAAATCATCGCCAAGTGTGCTCACCCGTCCTACAGAGACTACCTCACCGATTATCTTGAGCGTGGGATCAAAGCAACTGGCGGTCATCACGAGCCACAGCTGCTGGACGAGTGTTACAACCTGCACCTCAACCTCGCCAAAAACGGCACCATGCGTTTCTGGGAGAAGTAAGATAAAAAAACGGGACTGTCCCCGCATGGGGGCTGTCCCAGTTTTTTTTATCATTGCAATAAAATGGCCCCGCTGGTTTTCCAGCGGGGCCTTCTTTTTTCAATCTCAAAAACAGAAAAAGACTAGAATAAAATCCCTTTTTTAGACTTCAACCCAAAGCAAAGGGTTTCAACTTTTCTCTGCACAATCTGCGTTAAAGTTTATCAGCCTGTTCAGCAAGATAAGAAGCAACACCTTTACCGTCAGCAACCATGCCCTCATCACCTTTATTCCAACCTGCGGGACAAACTTCACCATGATTCTCATGGAACTGGACTGCATCAACCATCCGCAACATCTCGTCGATATTCCGACCAAGTGGCAAGTCATTGACAACCTGATGGCGAACAATCCCTTCCTTATCAATCAGGAAGGAACCACGCAAGGCCACTCCTTCCGGTTCAAATTCCACATCATAATCACGGCAGATTTCATGTTTAACATCAGCAATTAAAGGATATTTAACCGGCCCGATACCACCTTTATCAATAGGAGTATTACGCCATGCCGCATGGGTAAACTGCGAATCAATAGAACAACCTAGAACTTGTACCCCCCGGTTTTCAAACTCAGCAATCCGGTGACTGAAAGCAATCAATTCAGTAGGACAGACAAAAGTAAAATCAAGAGGGTAGAAAAACAGGACAATATGTTTCCCCGTGTAATCGTCTAAGGTCAATTTATCACTAATAGATCCATCGGCCATAACAGCCGGAGCACTTAAATTTGGGGCTTTCTTTCCAACCAGTACACTCATCATTGAACTCCTTTGTTTTTAAACGTTGATTTTTAAATTGGCCTGTATTTTAACGATTAAAGACGACCTGTCAAGTAATCATTACTGTTTTGGTTATTTTTTGTGACTGCGAGGATGACACCGATCATAAACATCAGTCAGGTGAGAAAAACTGACTTTGGTATATTTCTGTGTTGTTGACAAGGATACATGACCAAGGAGCTCTTGAATCACACGTAAATCGGCACCGGCATCAAGGAGGTGGGTTGCAAAGGAATGACGTAAAGCATGTGGAGTCACATCAGCAGGCAAACCCAATTGAAGCAAACGACGCTTTAAATTGCGCTGGACACTACGAGCCGTCAATCTTCCACCGCGTTGATTAAGAAACAGAGCATCGTGCTGCCCCAATTGCCCCCGTTCGACAAGGTAATTCTGCAAAGCACGACAAGCCTGCCGGCCAATCGGCAAAATTCTCTCTTTACCTCCCTTACCAAGAACCCGAACCTGGTGAGTTTCTAGATCAACGGCACCGATATCGAGACTGGTCAATTCGCCAACCCGCAATCCACAGGAGTAAGTCAACTCAAAAAGAGCGAGATCACGCAATACCAATAGGTGCTGCTTTCCAGGAGGAGACCGATCCAACAGATGACCGACCTGCTCAGCACTAAGGACCCTCGGCAAATATTGCTCCTGCCGTGGAGATGAAAGAGCATCAGCAGGAGAATCTGACAGCACCCCTTCACGCACCAGAAAACGGAAAAACACTTTGATTGCTGAAAGTTTACGGGCAATACTGGTGCGACTGCACGACTTATGCAGCCGAGCAAGATATTGCCGCAGCAACAATAAATCAACATTCATCAAGCAGTCAGCACCAACAACTTCATCCTCTTCCAAAAAATCATGGAACTGTTGAAGATCCCGCATATAAGCCTCAACAGTTCGTGGAGACAGATTACGTTCAACGGCTAAGTGTAACTCGAATCTCCTCAAGTACTGCTCCACTAAAATCTCCATAAGACTTCTATATTGTTGAATCGTTCAAGTCCAAACAATTGACGACATCACACCAGCATGCGATACTTCATCCTTCATAACAAGAAAGCTTATAGTGTTGCGAATACTCAAAAAGATCACTGCATCAGCCTTCGTTTTTTTGGAGAAAACCTTGTGATGACTTACCTGTTATTGTACTTGTTTATTGCGGCGAACATAGGATTATTATTATTTGACCTGCTGATTGTTCTACTTAGCTACAATATCTGTTGGTACGAATATTCTAATTCAAATCCCGGCCTGGTTGAACAAAGATTCACCAGAAAAAAGCTACAACTGATTGTAACCCTGATAATTCCTGAAGTTTTTTTCGACTTCATAGCTATTGTCGCAATCCCTTTTGGTCTCATCAATAGAAAAGATCAAGCGACTCAACGCAATGAAACTCCCGTCCTGTTACTGCACGGTCTGTTTGCCAATCAAGCCTGCTGGTTCTGGTTTAAGCGCCAACTCAAACGGCAGGGATTCAAAAATATCATCACCATGAATCTTTCTTCCTGGCATAATGAAGAAGTCCTGACCGAGCTATTGGCTAAACAGATTGACGAACTACGGCATAAACTTGGCGTCAACAAAGTCCACTTGGTAGGACATTCAATGGGAGGAATAATTGCTCGTAATTATGTACAGCTCCGTGGAGGTCATGACAAAGTAGAGCAACTGGTCTGCCTCGGCTCTCCCCATCATGGCTCCAAGCTGGCAACCTTTTCTATTGAACCATTAGGCAAACTGCTTATTCCAGGTTCTGGTTTTCTACAGAGGCTCAATAGTGCACCTATTCCGGAAAATGTCCAATTAACCAATATCTACACCAACAAAGACAATATGGTGCTACCAAATTCAAACAATCATCTAGCGTGGGGAAAAGCTATTGAGCTAGATGGCATGGGTCATACCTCGCTGATTTATCGAAACTCCCCCATAGCTGCAACTATTGCAGCACTGAGGACAGAGGCTAAGCCAAGCACTTAAACACAATTATGCTTTCAAATTGTGGCTAGTTGGTATTTGCTACAATTACAAGAATGGAGGATCATTTATCTAAGATGAATGGGGAAATCATCCCGCCCCTAAAAGTTTTTTTCTGACAACGGATAAATTGATCGCGAGAGTTTTATCTTTCGGATTGTCTTTTTCGGCTTCTTCCCAATAGTTCAATGCTTCCGCAAAGTCTCCGCTACAGTATTTATCATAACCAGCATCATACAGTTGATGAAAACTCATTTTATCTTCAGGCTTTACCTTGTTGTTTTTTGCCAGAAGACCGTCAAGCTTGGCATGGACCTCTTCCTCAACTGATAAGTGCTGCAGTTCTATGATTTTTTCCAATTCATACTTATTCATTGATGATGAACCCGTTGAATTACGCTTGAGGACAACTCGGCCATCCAGAACAACAATAGAAGCAATTTGACAATCCGGTTGGTCTGTAAATTCGGTCTGAATCTGGAAAAGTCGCTTTTGAATTTTTATCCCTGAAAGCTTGCCCATTGGTTTTTCATTTTCAGCACTAACTGTTCCTAACACAGTGGGCAAACCGGGACTCTCAGTATGGAGGCCCTGATAATCAACCTGCTGCACATTGATAGTAAAATGTCCTTCAGGAAGATCAAAAACTTTTTCAAAACTTTCCGTTGCATCATCAAGCTGCAATTGACCACCCTGAAAGTTTATCTTGGTTGCGTAATCATCAGATAAAATATCGACCCACCCCGTTAAATTTTTTAATTCACAAAATTGGAGGATTTTGGCAAACGGCAGTTCTTTAAGGTTTCCTGAAAATTTCTGAGAAATATATTTTTTCCTCCGATTCAAGATGGATTGAACTTTCGCCTTGATGATTTCAGGATGAAGGGGTTTTTGTAAGTAATCATCCACCCCACTATTCAAACCTTTAATGACAGTATCCGGATCAGAATTTGAAGAAAGAAAAACAAAGGGAGTCTGGCGGTGAGAACACCGATTTTGGTATTCCTGATAGAATTGAAACCCGTCCATCTCCGGCATATTAATATCTGAAATAATCAGTTGCGGGTCTGCATGGTCAACAAATTCAAGTGCCCTGAGTGCAGAAGTAAAAGTTTTAATTTCGTGCCCAGCTGCCACTAAAGCATCCGTTAACAAATCAAGATAAATCTGTTCATCATCCACAGCAAGAATCAAGTCTACTTCTCCACATATTTCATTTAATTTTTGTTAAGAATCGATACAATCTGAACGATAGAAATTTCTATTTCACTACGCTCATCAACATCCTGTGGGCAAATTGCCAACAAATAGTAAGGAGCGTCATCAATCAAAAAACGCCGTAAAATAATTTTTTCTTCATAATTTATATCTATCGACAAATATTCAGCGCCATGATGCCCCAAAAGAGTTCCGGCACGCTCCAAGGCTCCACCTAATACAGTGGTAAAAGCCGAAATAGCTTCGACTGATACCGGTGGATCCACCACCGCAAAAGGAAGACCGGTATCATCAGTAACGACCGCACCACTAAAATGGCTACGCTGGCACATATTTCTGATAACCTGTTCAAGTTGATCGCCTCGATAAGCCAAGGCGGTTGGATCAACTTCATCGACCGGCACTGGCTGTTCATCTTGAACTTTTTTTACCGCAGGGTCAGGGACAGCAAGTGGCTTGGGTTTTTCTTCAACAGCAGAAACAGGTAAATCCAACGCAGAGGTCAGCCCGGAAGCCAAAGCAATTGCCTCACGGATCTCAGAAGAGTCCAGAATCAACGTCATCTTCTTCTCCTTTAGATTGGGCAAGCAACATCTCTTTCTCTTTATATTCGATTGCCAATTGAAAATAATTACGTGCGGCAAGTTGACCGGCTTTCAGCATACCGACAGGAATAGAGCGCACACTCGCCAGTTCATAAACAGGATCATATGAAATGAAGTTTGAAAAGAATAACTCCGTCGGGAACCCGGTACTTATTTCCTTAAACATCTCATTTTCAATTTCATTATCCTGATTGCGCATAGTCAGGACAATACCTTCCAGCGACAGGTCAGGATTTGTTTTTTCCTGAATCCAAGTAATTAACGACAACATTTTTGGCAGAGTCTTCAAGGAAAGGGCCTTGCACTGAGAAGCTAACAAAACTCCCTGGCTAGCCTCCAATAATGCAATCGTCAAACTGCCCAAACCTGCTGGAGCATCGATGACAATATAATCAAAATGTTTTGCGATATGTTGCAACGCTCTGGAAAGTGCCCCTTTTCTGGCCCAACCCTCTAATTGGAATACCGTATCAGGATTAACCGTGCCAATCCCCATAATGGCCATTTTTTTCTCTTTGGTATAAAAAGCCACCTCTTTTAATTGGCTCTTCCCCGCCAGATAATCAATCAACCCCTTATCTGTTTTCTTCCTGATATTCGTCGCAATGGACATTCCTCCCTGCGGATCAGCATCAAGCAACAGAACTCGTTCACCCATGCGACTCAGGCTATAAGCAAAGTTCAGGGCTGTTGTTGTTTTACCAACACCCCCTTTTTGGCTTGCAATCGTTACAATTTTACCCATATAGATATTCTCCACTGTAGTTTACTGGCATTTTATTCCAATCATAAATACTCATTTATAAAAATTCCAGCATTTGTTTTCAAATCCCCAGGAATCAGGATAAGCAAGTCACTTAGTGAGCAGGGCAATAATTCTTTGATAGAATCGACACCCTCAACCAACAAAGCTGGTGGCCATGTTTCTATTTGAGGATTTTGCACCGGCAACTCCGCCAAAACCTTATTAACGTTATCAACACTCACCAAACTGTTAAGAACTTGATGCTGGATACTGATATTTTCACCATCCTGCCGCTCGGTTATCATGCCAAAATCGACAACAAAAGAACCTTTATCAAGAAACAATAGTCGTGTCAGAGCCGCTTCTCCGAAAAATATCCCTTGCCGAGCACTAACTAGCATTCCCCGATCAACAAAAACGTCACCATCCATTTCAGAGAATGTGATCCGAGCCATTTTTCTGCCGATATCCAGGGTTTGCAGCAACTCGGTCAAACTGATATCGATAAGGTTACCGGCTAAAATATTTTCAGCGCGCCTAAACCGGTCGCTACGCCGCAAAGCTGCTTTAATCCGTGCAAACAATTCAGCCCGTTCAAAAGGCTTGACAATAAAATCATCGGCACCAAGCTCCAAACCTTTGATCTTAAGATTGGTTCGATCAAGAGATGTGATAAAAAGAACCGGGACATCTTGAAGGGACTCTTCCCTACGCATCGCCTCCAATAATTGAAATCCATCCAGTTCCGGCATCTGAATATCCAGAAGCGCCAGATCAGGGGGATCAGTCTGCATCATCTCCAATCCTGCCCGACCATCAGATGCCGATCGAACCTTAAATCCTGCTGATTCCAGATAAGCATTCAAGATTTCATAGGTTGCAGGATCATCATCAATGATATGGATTTTATAGCCCTTCATGCGACGACCTCGCTAAATGACTAATGACATCGGTCAGGAGACTATGTATTTCGAGATCTGCAATTGGCGGCTGTAATATCTGAAAGCACTGGCCATTATCTCCCCGAAAACCTTCATTCAAAAATACCTTAACAAGAGGTCCCTCACCAAGCTCTGCTGCTGGCGAATGGTTATCGAGAAAAAAGATTAATTCTGGATATTCATTTGCTAGAATACGCTGCATTTCTTGTGGCGTTTTACAGGCATAACAACATACATCACGACTCTTCAGGGGAGCTTCCAGATAGGGGTAAATCTGGCCGGCAGAATCAATAATCAACGCTGCCAGATCTGCGGTTGAAGAAATCTTGCCACGGCCATGTATCTCAACGGTAAAAGTACAACCCCTTTCAGCACCATTACGAACCGAAACGGTACCATTGTGCAGATCAACATATTTTTGGACAATATTAAGCCCCAAACCAGAACCATGAGCACGGGTCGACAAAGCTCCCTTTTTACGCACTTGAGAAAAACGATCAAAGATACCTGCTATTTCTGCAGGTGGAATCCCCGAACCTTGATCTGCAATCTCTATCTGAATTACGTCATCCACGCTCCTGCACGAGACATCGATGGTTGATCCCGGCGGTGAATAGTTGATCGCATTTGATAAAATATTGTTAAATACCTGCTCCAGCTTCATCCGATCAGCTCGGATAGGGAGAAATGTTCCCTCCTGCTGATAGCTGATGGCAACCTGCCTATCTGTTGCTGTTAGCCGGTTTAATTCAACCGTTGAATAAAGCAGGGTCTCCAGATTCAACCGCTCAGTCTCGAACTGTACCCGACCTGCTTCGATCCGCTCCATATCAAGGAGTTGATTGATAAATTCTCCCATTTGCTGACCAGCAGCGATCATCTTATCCAAATGTTCAGTAATGTTTTCAGCCGGCATCGTATCCAAACTATCTTTGACCAGATTGATTCGACTTATGATGGAATTAATCGGAGCTTTCAGATCGTGGGATGTGATAGCGGTCAGCTCACTTTTTAGAGCGTTTAAATCCTTCAGTTCGTTGTTGTAATTTTTAAGCTGCTGCTCCAGTTTTTTTTGCTGAGAGATATTAAAAGCACTGGCGACATAACCCTGCAAATCACCACTGGTTTTACGCACTGCCGAGATAGACAGCATCACCGTAACTTCGTCACCACCACTGGCACGATTAATCACCTCACCAGACCAATGACCCGCTTCTGGGTCGGAAATCTGTTGCCACATCTCCTGATATAATTGTGGAAAATGGCGTCCCGACTTTAGGATCCGTGGATTTCCACCAATGACATCTTCTAGCTCATAGCCATAAAGTCTAAGAAATGACGGATTGACTTCCAAGATAAGACCATCGGGATCGGTCATACAGATGGCCACGGGTGTCGTCAAAAAATAACGGTAAAAGGTAGCTAATTGCTCCAGAAATTGTAGTGATTCAGATGCGTCGCAGCAAATTAGTTCAAACTGCTGACCATTTTGAACCATCATGATTTCAAGGGGAATCGTTGTAAGCGCCGTTAACGCCAGAGAAATAACATCATTGTTTTTCAGCTTTATAATATTCTGCCGAATTTCCTGTTGATCGGCCTCACTGAATAACTCACAAAAATTATCCGGGGGTTCCCCCGAAAAAAGATTCAGGGCATCATCAATTTCGCTAATCACCTGCAAGTCACGAGTAACGATAATCCTGCTATATTTTTTCAGGGCAAAAAGAGAACTACCCAATTCAAGATGATCAATCATCTCATCGCCCCATCCGATGGTACAAAGGTGTATTCATTGTGATTAGCTGATTATTTCAAGCCGGAATTGCATATTTATCGGGCAAAAGATCAGTCCCACAAGTAAGCCCATCAACCCAATCGATAAATCGATGACTTAATTCTTTGTTGGGAAACATTGCCCCATGCTGTGGCGCAATAATGTCGATATCAAGTTGACGAACCGTATTCGCCCAGGTCTTTAACGCCTTTGAATTCGTCATATAGCGCTTATGGAACCCCTCCATATACGGGACATGAGCATCAAAATCCTCAACAAATGAATAAGGCATATCCAGCGAGGCACCTAGATCACCTGAATAGAGAATCTTTGCTATGGGATCATAGAGTTGGAAATTACCAGCCGAGTGCAAGAAATGGGCAGGAATAACCTTCATCTGCGCTTCGCCTACAGTGATAACCATTCCCTCATCAGGAATCGGATTGATCCGTTCGACAACCAGTTCATCAACCCCAAAATGTGGGATAAACCGCATCCATAGTGCTGACAGATAGGCATCAGCACTGGTGACCATCAACCACCCATTTGCTGAAGCAATAATATCGGGATCCTGATGAGAAAAGAAGATGTGCTGCAAAGCATTAATCTTCATTTCAGATGACAACATGGAAAAAAGCTTGGTGTAAACTTTATGTCCACCGGGATCAAGAATCATCCCGACACCATTATTAACAATCACGTGCTGATTAGCCTGCACCATGTGACCACTACTCAAATCATCAACAAAAACATTTTTATGTTGTGCTGTTTCAAATAAAGTTAGCATGTTTACTCCTTATTCAGCTTATCAGACGAGACAATTCTTGATTTCTTCCGCAGCCTTGTTCAGGTCGAAAAAAATCAGCCCCAGCTTGGCATTTTGTCTCGCCATAGCAATCAGGACAGCGTGAGGGCCTGCATGTTGACTTAGAAAATAACCCTCCTGTCCTTTGACATACAGCTGATCCAGATCCCCCCGTTTCAACTCAACCGCAATCCGCTCCCCCATTGATAGCAACGCGGCACTCATTGCTGCAATTCTTTCTTCCTCCATACCTTGCGGTAAAGAACTGGCAATAATCAGACCATCAACCGATACGACAGCACTGGCCTCAATATCGCTGGAACTGGCTTGAAGATCTGCAAGTGATTTATTCATCTGTTCGATTCTGGACACGATCCACCTCCCGGTAAAATTGCTTTTTTTGGAAATTCAATTTTCAACAATGACACATTAAACAATAGTTATAATTATATATCAATGATTTTTAAAATATATTTTAATAATAAATTACTAAATAATCTGCTGATTGAAGATAAGTCCCTCATTCAGGCCAACAAACAATACAAAATAAAAGAACATTAACGTTATTGACATTAGCAAACACCAAAGATAGAATTTAGAGCTTATCCAAGCATTGTCTCCAACAAAAAGGATCACATCGAATGATTATGACAAACGTAAACACTGTTCCTGGGAAAAAGATTGTCGAACATTTTGGCATCGTCCAAGGCAGCACGGTTCGAGCAAAACATATCGGACGTGATTTCATGGCTGGGCTGAAAAATCTGGTTGGTGGTGAACTGAAAGGCTACACTGAGCTACTTCAAGACTCCCGCGAAGAAGCGATGAGACGGATGGAAGAGCAAGCCCAACAAATGGGTGCTAACGCCGTCGTTAATATCCGTTTTGCCACGTCATCTGTGGCTCAGGGAGCAGCCGAGCTGTTTGCCTATGGAACCGCCGTCAGGGTTGAGTAGGAGATTATATTATGGATATCCTGCTACAAAACTTTGATCTGGTTATTTTTCTATTGTTAGCCATTCTCGGTTATACTGCCGGAAGCTTGGCAGAAAAACGCCATTATCGATCCATCATAAAACGAGAAAAAGAACTGCTGAAAATGGCTGTTATTACCGCAGAGGGAAGTTTCCCCCCCAGCAAGGTCAAAGAATCAGCTCTGGTCACGGGGAGTGTGGTTGTTTCTATCGATTACTTCAAACGTTTGCTTGCCATTTTACGAAATATTTTTGGCGGACGGGTAAAATCTTACGAATCGTTGGTCGACCGAGCCCGTAGGGAAGCAATCCTGCGCATGAAAGAGAGTGCCAAAAAACAGGGTGCAAATATGATTATCAATATGCGTCTGGAAACAGCAACCATTGGCAGGAATGCTAATAAAAAGAAAACTGTCGGCAGCGTTGAAGCCATTGCCTACGGCACAGCAATCATCATGAATTGATGGCGTCGCAAAAAAATCCACTATACTTAGCAGCGTTCCCTCTCCCTGAGGGAGAGGGTCAGGGTGAGGGGGCACAGGACAACCAGAATTACTGTTATTTCAGTGTAAAGCCCCCCCTCATCCGGCCTACGGCCACCTTTTCCCTCAGGGAGAAGGACTTAGTGTAATCAAGGTAAATAATGCAATTCACCCCGAAACAACTCGTAGACAACATCAACGTCTCAAAATCTCACCCCCTGATTGAACTCCTCTGGCTCCTCGGGGGATTGATCCTATTGTCCGGTCTGATTTTCTTTATCCTCGGAATCACTGCAGACTGGGCAGTTTCAAAAACCCCAATCAAAGTTGAAACCTGGATTGGGCAACTGGCACTCAACGAGTTTCCTGCTGAAGAGAATCAATCACTGGGAGAACAGCTGCAATCATTGCTCGATAGCTTGCCGGAAGAGTCCCCACTTCACCAATACAATTTTCGAATATTCCTGTCTAATGCGGAAGATATTAACGCTATCGCTCTACCGGGAGGAAACATTGTGGTTTTTTCTGGTTTGTTGGAGTTGATGGAGTCGGAAAATGAGTTGGCAATGGTTTTAGCTCACGAACTGGGTCATTTTGCCCATCGGGATCATTTGAGCGGCCTTGGTCGAGGGTTGGGGATAGCCGTTGCGGCCACTCTGCTGTTTGGCGAAGAGAGTGCGGCCAGCAGTCTGGTATCCAAAGCACTGCTGACGTTTCAGGCAAAATATTCTCAGGATCAGGAATCAGCCGCCGATCAATTTGGACTTGATCTACTCACCAGACGCTACGGCCATGCAGGCGGGGCCATCGATTTCTTTTCCCGCTTATCCGAAGATGCCGGCAATAAACTTCCCTACCTGCTGGCCTCGCATCCACACCCCAAAGACCGAATCGATGCGTTAGAACAGCACATCAAAGAAAAAAACTATCGGGTTAAGGCAACAGAGCCTCTGGCTGACAAAATTCTGCCAGAGACAGACTGATCTTTATTTTGGCAATTTCACCTCACGGGCAGCACTCTCAGTTTTATTAGCCGAGGTATCCCACAACACCACTTTGTAGAAGTATCGCTTTCCTTTCAAAACCTGATCGGTATAGAGACCATCTTTGACCCGATTCTTGTTAACTTTGACATAGTCACGGTTGTTGCGGCTGCGATAGACATCAAATCCTGCCAAATCGGTATCTTTTGAAACGACTTTCAGATTCACACCGCTCCCTTTGACATCGATTTTCAACGCGTTCAGTCGGGGGGGAATGGAATCTTTTGCCACAATATGAATCATATCAGAGGGTGCCGATTCGTTCCCCGTCAGATCAAGCGCCGTGACCTGATATTCCAATTGCTTGCCCACTGGTGGATTCGGATCAACAAATGTGGGCAGCGTCAACAGTGTTGCGGTCAAACGAGTTTTTTGATTATCAACAAAGCGATACACATGATACCCCGCCATGTCGTAACTTTTAACGGCGTGCCAGTTCAACGCCACCTGCTGATTTTTCACTAAGTATCCCGCAACTGATGGTGCACCTGGAGGAGTCACGTCAGGGAGTTGAATTTTGATCGGCTCTGATGGTTGGGATTCGTTGTAATGGATATCAACCGCCGTCACTCGATAATAGTATGGATAGCGTGACAGGTTCTTGGTCAAAGCATCGGTAAATACAACTTTGTCCAGAGGGATCTGATTCAACAAAGCCCAGTCAAGATTTTTGGGCTTCATGGTGCGATAGACCCGATAACCGAGCAGGTCCGCATCGGCAACCGAAGCCCACTTCAAATTGATATCAGCAGCAATAACATCTGCCTGTAACTGTACAACGACGGCCGGTGGGGTTGCATCCTTGGCAAAACCCGAGGCTGCCAGAGAAGGAATTGATTCAAATCCGCCGTTATTCACTGCGGTAATATAGTAAAAATAGTTTAGATCGATCACAACGTGGTTATCGACAAAAGTTGTCTCCAGAAGTGGTTCTTTATTCAGCTGAACAAAGCTTTCATCCGGATTGCGGCTCCGATACACATTGTATGAGATCACCTTCTCATCAGCAGCCTTCTGCCACACAATCGTCAGTGATGTTTCGCCCTCCTCAATTTCGGGGCGGGGCAGCGGAGCCGGACGATAATCTTTTTTGACCTTTCCCATCACTTCGATTGAAGTGGGGCCCTCGTCGCCAAAGAAATCGACACCACGAACCTGATAGTATAGTAGCTGATTTTCTTTAACGGTCGTATCGCTGTAAAAATATGGGGCGACACTTAAGGTTCCATCCATATTCCGTTTCGTCTGAACCTGTACCGGTGCGGTATTGATTTTCGTAAACTTCTCATCCATCAGCCCACGCCGATAGATATTAAAAGTGGTATAAGGTTCATACCCCCCCCATTTCAACCCCACACCCCACTTAAACTTATGAGCTTTGACATTCCATACAATCGGAAGAACTTCCGGTTTATCAAGATTAACCGGGCTGGTAAACGTCGCCACCAGAGTATCCCCATCATAGGCTTCGATTGTATAGAGACGTTGCCCCCCACCGGCGACATCGGTATCGACGTAATATTGTCCCAGTGCTGCTGCAACCTGTTTGTCCATCGTCGAAACAAACAACAACATTCCCAGACGGTTATCTTCCTGAGCCAAAGATTGATTGATTTCTGCCCGATTGGCCGCCGCCTTAAATGGATACATGAGTTTCAATGCAGCTTCATTCTCGGCAAGACGCTGTTTCGCATCCTCGTAAGGCAACATCCCGAGATCAGCCATCCGCGTACGCTGCTTGATATCATCCGCTGGAGCACGCCACAAAACGTAATGATAATTGGTCGATTTATCGCTGACCATCCAGCGCAGCTGAACTTTTTCACCATCATATTTCCCTTGAATGGCAATTTTCAGTTTCTCTTCAGCTCCAGCAGTTGAAACTAGGAGAACAATAAAAAGGGCAATTAAACCTATATATTTTATCATTATATTTTATCCTATTGTCCAAAATGACTTGTTGGTGTCAGTTCGTTTATCCAGCCAGTCCCCATAAAATAATCCCCCCGTTGTAAATTATATTCTCCAGAGTAGGGGTCAAGATCGGTATCCCCTTCCTGCAGGGAGCGGGTAAAAAATGATGAGGAACCTGTCTGAATCAAGTGAATATCGTGACCCATAGTTTTATGGATACCATAAATCTGCAGGAACTTTTCACCATCAAAATGGGTTTCAACTTTATCTTTAAGTTCCAGAACATGGTTCAGTGAGCCGGACTGGCTTCTGACAATATAATCTCCACGATCAAATTCGTTCCTGGTCGTAGCACCATAATCAAACCTGTGTCCAGCAATAGTGACAATTCCATTAGCACGCGGTTCAAAATTAACAAGAGCTTCAATTTCATTCCAGTTGATCGGTGCACTTGTTGAAAAACGGAATTCAAGTGAGTGGAATTCAGTCGAGGGATTCCGCTCAAATGCAGCCTGTTTGTATTCATCAAAACGCTGATCAACCTCTGCCAATTTTGTCGCTAACGGCGCACACGTTTCCATAGCAAAACGTCTTATCGCCCTTTCTACTGAGGGGTGGATATGACTAAAGAACTCCCAATTGTTTGGGGGAACACCGGCGAGCATAGTCCCCAACCCTTCAATTTCACGGGGTGAACGGTATTGACATGTTTCACCCGAGTCCGCGTACGTGCTGTTTCTAAAAAGCGGCCACAAAGCATCAATACCGACATTCAAGACAGATTGGTATCCTCTGCTGACATCCGCCTTATAGGCGTCCTGATCCAGAGTGAAGTTGATATTAAAATGGGGGTTATTGATTCCCAACTCAATAACATCCTGACTGTCTGCGAAGGCAACAGCTTCACTCCCTTCCTCTGGAAGAGTCAGGTTAAACTTTGAGCTGAATTTTTTATTTCCCTCGCGGTCTACAATTTTGATCCGATATTCACCATCCCAGTACCAACGATAAGGATCGATATCATCTCCCATGACCCGTAGTTTCCCCTTAACCACAGCATCATCCAGAGAAGAACCTTGCCCAGTCGTATAACTAGAAGAGTTAGAAGCAGAACTCCTTTCTGCAGAACCAGCAAGCCTTCTTGCCGAACTTTGATATCGGGTTGCTGCAGTACCAGGTCTAGCTCCCTCCGCCTGCTCGACCGTTCTGACTGTAGCCACAGGTGCAGGTGCAGTTGGAAGTGCCATTCCCGGGGAACCAGATTCGTTTTCAGAGCCCGCAAGACTGCCTCCCGGAGGAATATCGAGGAAGGGGTTCCAGTAGGTTCCATCGTCCAGCACCAATGCCGGTCGTTTCACTCCAGCCTCGTTCTCAACCATCCGAACCGGCTCTAACGGTTGTTCTGGAATAAAATTCAGCAGATAGCGGCGTGAACCTTCCTGCCCATCGGTCACCATCACTTTTCCGGAAACTTCACCCGGGACAGACTCTTTCGCTGCGTTCACAACCTGGAATTCCAACCCCTCACTGTGCAGAGCCCAAGTCCAGATATATCCATCAAAAACAGACTTCGTAATCAGATAAATCGATGTTCCTTTGTAAATCGGTGTTGTGCTCCGCGTTGGATAAACAGCGTAAACCCGCTCACGGAAAGATAACTCCTCATTTGTTGTCGTAAAAACATTGGTCACCGTTTCAGAACTGATGACTCCACCAATCGACTGACTATCTCGTCGGTAATGACGCAATTGCAGCGTCAATGAGTAAGTGTAGGTTTTCGCTGCACCAAGCGCCTGAAAAGGGGTATAATTCAACTCCATCTGACCCTGCTTGCCACCGACAACCTCTCGGGGTGAATTCCCCAATCTTAGGATTAACGCCCTTTTCGCTTCCTGAGAATCATTAACATCAACAATGTTATTGACCTGCGTTGGATCTTTAACCGTTAAGATATACCATTCTTCATCGTCATATTTGAACGGTTGCATAATCGGCATATTGGCACGGACGGTAATGCTGTCGAGTCGGCCAATTCCTGTCGAGGCATTTTCAGGTGAAGAATATGCAAGTAACGGGATATCTTCAATGCCACTATTCCCCGCTCCTTCCGGCGGATCGTCAGGCATGGTAAATGTCAATTCCCAAGTTCCGCTGACCAGCCCAGACAAGAAAGAATAGCGTGCTTCTCCGTGGAGACCAATGTAAACTCCGGCACTCTCAGACGCTTTGAAATGACCTGCCAATTCAGCATACGCACTGATAATTGAGTATTTTGATCCACCAGCTTTTACCCCGGCCTCAAGCCCAACCCAGATTTTTCCGCGCGCGTCGATATAGAACGGTTTGATCCCGGCGGCCAAATCAATTTGCGCACCGCCATAGAGGCGACCATAGAAGATCCATGCCGAGCCCTCGAGGTCAAATTCGTATTTGACTCCCATGGCAATACCACTGGAATCAAGCTGGATATAACCAGACCCGGTTAGAAATTCGAGCGCAGTGACTTCAATCGGTTGCGTCATAGAACCAAAGTAGATATGCCAGTCATTTTCAGAAAACAGCAGATCAACTTGACCTTCGACCAATAGTAACGTCCAACCGGTGATTTCCTTGGAAAGTTTGGCCTGCGCCTGAACATGCAACATTGCCGGACTGGCACCCAGCTCGATGGTTGCCTCAAGCTGCGCATCGCCAGAGGCACTTCTGCCTTGCATAAACCAAGAATCACCATGAAGAACAACCCTGAAATTAGTCGGTTCCATGGTCAGGCTAAATTTACCAAAATAAGTATAAGCAGTATCAGTGGTGCCTAAATCAAGTAACGCTGTCAAGGAAAAGAGGGTGTCTGCATCGGGGGTAAAATTAATTTCACTGGCTGAGGCTTGAACCGTCATATGGTAGGCAATTCCTCCGCCAATTCCATAAATATTCATTGGAATCGGTGCCATCGGAATGATTGCTGTACTCTTCATCGCAACGCGCCAGTAGGTAAAAGAAGAATTACCGACATCTTTGTGACCAACCTGCAATTCCCCTTCTAGACCCATGGTTTTAGCAATCAAAACTTCAAGGGAAGCGGCAAAACCGGTTCCATAAACAGGGTCATTGCTATACATGGCCAATTCCCCGGAAAATTCAAACCCGGGGTTCTTGAAATCGATGGAGATCTCATTGAGTTCATAGGTTAAGTCATCAAAAAGCTTAATCACTGCCCCTGCTTCAACCAAATCAGCAACATTGATCTTACCACCAGCTAATAGATAAAAATGTTCCGACTTATAGCCGACACCCAGCTGAGTTAGAGAAAGCGTCATCCCAGCTAAACTGACACTTGTCCCATTAAATGAACGTGTCATTTCAGCAGCATCAACAGTGATTTTCGACGCATAAACGTGCAATCCTGAAAGGGTCATGTCATCGGGCATTGCCGACAACACCGCATCAGCCTTCATGGTGATATCGGTATCCATTGAGAAGTAGAGGCCATCGGATGAATCGTAACCGGCACCAAGCTTGCTGACTTCCAACTCGGCAAAACCGGCATCGGCAGTGAAGCTGGCGTCAGTTTCTCCCCCCAGCGACCAGGCGCTGATCCCGCTGTTATCAACCGTCAATGCTGCAGCAACCTGCAGGTCAAAAAACTTCTCAAGGGTCAGATCCAGGCCAAGACTACCGCTTGAAATGGAGAATCCGGCAAAACTGAGGCTGGCTTCTGTCAACATAGTCGGAAATCCCAGCCCCTGAATAGCAATCGGGCTTTCCAATGCAACTGACCCCGCAACACCAGAAGAAGAAAATTGCAACGCATTGACCGCAAAAACAATCTCGGTCGATTCATACGGGAAAACAATCTGCCCGCCAAGAGAAACACTGGCATCTTCAAAATCAAAGGAACCAGAAACCCCTTTCAGTTTGACAGAAGTACCGGGAATTTTCAAAGCTGAGGCTGCACCAGCGGTAAAGGTATAAACGCTATTTACACTGTCGTAACCAATTGCCGGAGTAATGGAAGTTCCGTAGCCGCTACCAAAAGCAAGAGAACCGGCAATACTTTTCAATTTGATGATTTCGCTGAGAGTTGTTTTCGACGAATCGAAGCCAATCATAATACTGGTCAGCGCAGCATCTATCCCGTAACTCGCGTCTTCAAAGATATGGGCAGTCTGATTGCCGCTCCAGTTGAGATCGCCACTGAAGCCACTACCACTCAGGCCGATATTGGTAATTGAAATTCCATCAAGAGCCGGAAGTGATCCTGTCTGATGGAAGGTGATTGTTCCGCCCAATACTTTACCGTACGGAGTGTTGTTAACTGCACCAACTTCGATCCCGGCTATCTGTGCGGTAAAGAAATCGGTAACAACGGGGAAAGCAGTAGAAAAAGAGATCGATCCCGATTTAATTTTAGGTGCGGTCGGGTCGCTCAGGTCAATTGCAACATTTCTGATCGTGACGGGAAGATCACCAAACGGATCTTTCATATCATCAGGGATCGATGTCATCAAACTTCCAAGGTTCAATCCGCCTGTCGCCTCGGTGATCATTCCATCCGAATAATTAAATGCGGTGCGTAAAGAAAAATCACCAACCGCAATCAACAGATTGCCACCCATCTGTTCGAGTTCAAATTCACCATCGTGATAAACCTTGGCGGTGGCAGTGACTTCCGATCCACCAAAGGTTACCCCACCCGACAGAGCAATCCAGAAACGACTATCGGTCACACCAAAACCATACTGATTCAGCGACATCAACAGAGCATCGTTAAGATTGATCGTCGCACCGGGAATATCATGCATCCCGGTTGAGGCATCAGCAAGCTCCAGAGCATCCTTGTATATTTTCAGCCCGGTAAAAGAGAAAGACCGGTCAAGATCACTGATCGCCGAATTTTCCAAGGTCAGATCGGCATCAAGTATCACAAAAAATTCACCGGCAGTATACCCGCCAGCGACTCTGCTGAGATTGATATGGGCAAAATCACCGATATCGAAAGATTGCTGTAGTCGGTCTGCAGCAATCGCCATATCGGTAATACCACTGCTATCAAAAGCGGCAGCAACAGCAATCGGAATGTTATCAAATTTCGCCAGTTTCAATTCAGCAGCAATGGAACCAGAAACAGAATTTGTCGAAATACCAAATGACAAGGCGGAAACATCAGCAGAAAAACCAGCAATATGGAAACGGGCTAAAGTTCCCGGATCGATATCAACAGGTCCATTGGTCGAAATACCAGCGGTCGATAAAACCATACTGTTCTCGCGGGTCAAACTGACTGAGCCGCCACCTAAATCGGCAGGGAGTTTGATCTTGCCCCAGACCTCAACGGAACGATCTGTCAAAGACAAACTACCAGCGAGATTTCTGACCGCAAATGAGGTACCCGGAATCGTGAATGAAAACCCTGTTGCCGCCGTCTGTTCTGCGATTTTCTTCCCTTCAGCGATAGCCTCTTTAGTATCCTCTTCCAGACCTTCAAGGATATCGTCAACAGTATGAACACCCCAGGTGATTTTGCCACCTGCCAGCATGCGCAGGTTGGTCACTTCATCACGCATGTCATATCCGGAACCAAGTTTGATAGCACCATCCAGATCGGTCAGCTTAACCATATCCAGAAGTGATGATTTGGTGGTATCGATATCAAGTTCGACCCGACTCAATCTAAGCATCACACCATATTCACCGCTAATAACCGGAATGGAAATCGATGGGGTCACACCTCCTGAGCCACCCATGTTACCTAAAGGGCTGTCCGTCTGTCCGGTCTTACCTTCCCCGGATGATCCAGTCTGCGCTGCTACAGTTGGCCAGCTTAAAGTGCCCTTGAAACCAGCTGGGCTGAAATCAATATTGCCAAGATTGAGACCACTCAGAGCGTTAGGTATCTCGATCCCACTGATGCTTGCCAGAGCAATCGATCCATCCACAGAAGCCCCATCAAACCCGAAACTGACCGAGTTGAGATTTGCCTGTAATGCCAAAAGGTTAACCGACATTCCTCCCGGAAAAACCACCGTCACCGTCCCAGAAGTAATTCTATGCCCATCAACATCGACACCCAGATTACTGAAATTGACCATCAGGTCACCGGTTAGAGGATCTTTTAATTTAGAGGGAAGGTACTCCATCAAGAAACCTGCATTAATAAAACCGGAGCCACTTATCAGCCCGTCAGTCATTTGGGCCGTTGTCCGCAGCGAAAAATCACCCAGGGCGAGATGTAAACCTTCAAAACCAAAATCGCTGATTTTATAGGTGCCATCCTGAAAAATCTGTGCCGTCAGAGAAATCTGGTTGTCCTGATAATCAGCCGAACCTTTCAGACCAAACCAAAGTTTGCCATTTTCGACACCCAACCCATATTGTTCCAAAGCCAGTTTGACGGCATTGATCTGAATATCCCCCTTAAGGTCGTTCCAGCCATCCATATCCTGAGCAAATGCAATCCCGCTTTTGAAAATCCGCAACCCTTTCAGACTGACTTTTTTACCGTAATCGGCAAATAGCTCATGAGTTGCTTGAATTCCACCGTCAATTTCGACATAGAAGTTCCCATTTTTGTAGCCACTGGTCACCTTTTTCAAAGTCAGCGTGGCAAACCCTTCCAGATCGAACTTTTTATTCAGAGCACCACTGTCAATTTCGAACTCTTTCAGCCCTGTTTTGTCAATAGCGGCTGACACAGCAATTTCTAACCCGCCAAACTGGTCGAAAATCAGATTACCAGCAAGAGAGCCACCAATATTGCCGTGAGAAATATCAATACTGAGAGCCGTCAGCTGTGAAGTAATATTTTCAAGTGGAATGGATGGCAAATCGACTGGATTAAAAACCACCGATCCGTCGGTTGACAAGCCGTCAGCAGCAGAAAGGGTCAACGGATGATCTGCCGGAATTACGATGTTTGCAGATCCCATCGAGGGGGGTAAAATCAATACTCCCGAAATGGTTAGTAATTCATTCT
>JAOZLQ010000123.1 GCA_029934755.1 Desulfuromusa sp.
GATATCAAACCTTATGTTGAAAAATTTGATGCTGTGGAAGAAAGTACTTCCGGTTGGTTAGAAGCCAGTACCGAGGATGTTACCAAGAAACGTTCTGATAGCAGATTCGAGTAATGATTATGGTTCCTGAGCCATTGGTGGGACAACCAAGGCCGGATCAAGCCGCTGGTCAAACCAGTTGATCCGCCAGTCAAGATGAGGGCCGGTGACCCGCCCGGTTGCGCCGACCTCAGCAATAACCTCTCCTTGAGCGATCTGATCGCCAACCTTGACAAGAATTTTATCCAGATGGAGAAAAGTAGAAGAAAGCCCATGCCCATGATCCAGGATCAGGGTTGCCCCGGAAAAGAACATCCCCGGATGTGCTAGAGTGACTACCCCTCCTGCCGGGGCTTTGACCGGTGTCCCTGTTGCAGCCGCAATATCGATACCAAAGTGAGGACGACGGGGTTCGCCATTGAGGATCCTCTGACTACCATAAATGCCGCTGATACGACCAATCACTGGCCAGACAAAACTCTCCTGAAAATTCAACCGGTCGCTGTTCTGTCGCCGGGCTTTTGCAATCCCCTTTGCCTCTTGTCCGATCCGGCGCAGGTCTTCCTTGGTTGGATTCATCATCCGCTTACTGATGCCGTTGATTTTCTGGATATCATATTGACGCTTTTTGAGGGTGATTTGATGCAGATGTTTTGTCCCGTCAGGATCAATCAGAGTCAGAGTTTGCTCAAGTGATACATCACGACCAAAACCAAAAATAAAAGATCCGTCCGGGGAAATTTTCAGTTTTCGCTCACCGTAATAGACCTGACTTCCCGGACTGACCTGGCCATGCATCAATCCGCTCTGAATAGGGGAACCTTCCAGCTGTAGTTCGGCAAAGCTGAATGTTGGAGAACCGAAGAATAAAACAATAACGAAAATATTAAAAAGATAACGTTTCATTTAAAACCCATGATTGCTACTGAGCTGCCGCTCAATCCTTCTCCATGAGGGAGAAGGTGGCCGTAGGCCGGATGAGGGGGAAACCCTGTGGAGTTATCTGAAAGAAATAAGCCATTTTGGTAATACCGCAACGCTACCCCCCTCACCCTGACCCTCTCCCTCATGGAGAGGGGAATACTCAGAACATGGTGGAAGATTTAATCCTGATCAGATTTTAAATTGCTGCCCCTATTTACTGCTGATATTGAATTCAACCCGGCTTACTACCCCATCTTTGGGAGGCTGATAGATATCCGACTTTTTAAGAAAAAGTCGTGGTTTTATTTCTTCATTGACCGCAACCAAAGCATCACGAACTGCCATAGCTCGTGCTTTTGCTAATCCCTGAAGCTGTTCTTCTTCGACCAGAACATTTGCTAACAATAGCTTTTCCATCTCTGGATCGGGCAGTTTCTTCAGCATTCGGACAACATTTCGCGGTCGGGGAAACTCAGCTTCCTTGTAAACGGTCAACAGGACGTCATGGTACTCTTCAGCACCGATAACAATGTCTTCTTTTGCTGCTGGGGCAGCACCGTCCTCTACCAGCTCTCTCCATTTAGTATTAACCAGCATCTGTCGTAGCTGTTCTTGCCGATAGCCCTCGGGATCTAGCTCCTTGTCAGTAAAACCACTGATTTCTAATGTTAATGCGGGTCGTTTGACGAGCATTTCCGCCAAAGATTCCAGTTTTGACACCTGCCCTTCATCAATTTTGACGATTCCACTGGCAAAGCTGATGCCGGTGAAATCTTCATCCCCGCCGAGCATTGAAGAGAGGAGAGCGAATGGCGATGTCGCAGCTTTAACCAGCAGGTTTTTGAGGATGGTAAAGATAACACCGCCGATACTGAAATCAGGGTCATTCATATCACCAGAAATAGGGATATCAAGGTGGATTTCATCATTGCTGTCTTTAAGCAGGGCAATAGCGAAGGCAACAGGAAGGGACGTTGCCTTGTCGCTTTCAACCGAATCTCCAAAGGTAAATTGATCGATCATGACCTTGTTTGTTGCTTTGATTTTTTGATGTTCAATCTGGTAGTTCAGGTCGAGGTTCAGTTTTCCCTTATCGATGACATAGCCAAGGTAAGTGCCAGAATAAGGGGTCATCGGTGTCAGATCGATATCTTTGAAGCTGAGGGTCAGATCAGTGAACAGATCCTGGCTTAAAGGATTGATTTTCCCACTGACAGTCAGAGGCGAATGGTTTTCCAGCTGGCCGCGTAGGTCAACATCGGCCTGCATCTGCTCATCAGAAGATAATCCGGTGACCCGACCGCCTAATTTATACATGGTGGTTGAGAAAGTACTGGATAGCTGCCGGTCGATAAAGGAAACGGTTCCTCCCTGCAGTGTCAGGGTGTCAATCTGGATATCAAGCGGTGGTTCTGCCGGAGTTGCTGTTTCAACGATAACCGTTTCTTCGACACCGGATGGTTTATTGTCGGTTTCTTTGACATCAGTTTCGATCTCGTTTGCAGTTAAACTGCTCAGATTGACTTGCCCCTCTTGGGTGATCTGGATATTGGTCAGATAGTCACTGAGGACAACGTCTTTGACGTGGAATGAAAGAGGGGAAATTCCCCCTTCAATACCATCAAGGCTGAGATTTTTCCAAATGAGCAACTCTCCGTCGCCGATGGGATCACGTAAATCAAAATTATCAATGTTTATTTTCCCGGAAAAATTGCCGTTGAGCTTGTCCGGTTGCTGATCGAGGTTGATTGCCAGAGTTGAGTAGAACTTGCCATCTTTTAAATTGATATTGAGATCTTCTGGAACAAAATTATTAAAAAACGCCAGAGGGAAAGCTGTAATTTTAGTTTGTGCTTGGAGCTGTAGGGGCGTGTGAACAACTGTGCCGTCAACTTTAATGCTCCCCTTTTTCCCGACCTTTGCGGCAAGAGAGAAGGGACTTTTTTCAGCAACGGGGTAACTGAGATTTTCTGCATGAAGATTGAAATCAGGAATGTTGACCCGTGGTTTTTTGACTAAGCTGAAATCTGTGAACAGTAGCTTGAATTTTTGTAGATCAAGTTTTTCAACCAGGATATTCCAGGGAACACTTGGTTCAATGTCTTCCTCTGGAGCCACACTGTCAGCCGGTGGTTGTTTTCGTAACAGTTGCAATGGTGAAAAACTGCCATCGGCTAACCGAGTTGCTTTGATATCTCCACCATGCAATTCGATGCGACCAAGATTGATATCCTGCTGCTGCAGGTCAAAGGAACTGTCGCTGATACTGAAATCGGATAAGGTAAACTGATCCTTGCCGGAGAAGGGAACCAATAAATCACTCAGGGTCAACTGTGCCTGTTGAACCTGGAAATTGCCATTTTCGGAGTAGATCATTTGTCCAGCAAGATTAAGTGTTCCCTCGATTGGAGCGGTTAATAGTCCTTCCAAATAGGGATAGTAGGGTTTCAAAGATAGATTGTTGGCACTTAAATCCATATCTGCCGTTGCTGGATTGAGTCCCAGTTCACCGTTGATATTGATGGTAAAATTACGGTCGGTTTGCAACTGCAGGATTGCCGCAGTTTTTTGTTTCTGGTGAGTTGAAAGATGGTTCAATTCAAAGCTTGTTAAGTGAATCTCTTCAGCAAATCCACCTGGGACAAACTCATCACGATAATGAATCTGACCATCAATCAATGCGAGTTTTTCAATGGTCAGGAGCGGCAAGCTGCCTGTCTCCTCACCTTCCGCTGTCTTCTCTTCTGCCACGATGGAGGTTGTCTCTTTGACCGGAGCAATGCGCTGGAAATTCCAACGCCCTGAACTGTCCCGATTAACAAAAAATTCTGGATCATAAATATCGAGGGAGACCAGGTTGAAATCCTGGGTGAAGATATCCGCCCAATCGAGATTGAGGATCAGAGTCGGTAGATAGAATAGTTCCTGACCATCCAGTTCACGCAGATCAATGTCAGAGAGGGCTAGTTCACCGCCGAGTAGCAATCTGGGTTTTTCGGTTTTAGAAACATGGTAGGAGAGATCAATGCCGCAATCAAGAAGACCATTATTGACCTCTATTGGTAATGGGATCGGTGAATGAAATGCGTAGTAGGCTAGATCGACATTACTTAAGTTCAGAAAAAGGTCAGTTTCCAATGAATCGTGAAATGGTTTTAGTTGTCCATCGGCATGGATTTCCGCCCCGTTCAACAACAGGTACAGTGACGGCTCAACGTAATCATCGGTCAGATAGGGGATATTACCGATAAAGGGAACGCCCAATGCCAGTTCACGAATCTGGTGCTGCGATTTTTTCTCCGAAGTTTGATCGGTAAAATCGACACTGCCGCCAGTCAGGACAATATTATTCAGCGAAAAATGGAACGGTTTTTTCGGTTCAGTGGCCACCGGTTCGGACTCATTGCTGCCCATTTGGGTGAAATCAGAAAAATTGAATTCTTGCTTACCAAGGAGTTCAATATTGACAAACGGGTCATCCAGTTCAACGCGGTCAAGAATAATTGCTTGCTTAAAGATCGAGTTGACACTGCCGGAGAGCATCAATCTTTTGCAGGTAACAAAAGCCTGATCACTATTTTGTTCGGTCAGCTTTGTTCCACTGATTTCAACCGTCAGCGTAAAAGGGTTGAAGAATACTTTTTCAATCGTTAGAGTACGGCTAGTATTTTCGGCAATCCAATGACTTCCCTGCTTTTTGATCTGCCAGGGAACAATCAGCATTGTTGAAAGGATTAATCCAAAAATAACTGCAACCGAAATTAGAGTAATTTTTATCCAGCGGGGCATAGTTTTCCCTCCTTGGCAATATTTTTAGAGTCTACCATAATGTAAAAGGAATCTTTGAGGCAAATATAACTTTAATAGTTTCCTTTTGGTGGTTAATAAGGATCACTTATGTTTGCAACCGAAATTTATCAAGAACGTCGACGGAAATTAGTCCAACAGATCAACGATGGGTTAATCTTGCTGCTTGGAAATAGTGATTCCCCATTTAACTCGGCAGACAATTGCTACCGTTTCCGCCAAGACAGCAGCTTTCTCTATTTTTGCGGGCTGGATCAGCCAGAATTGGCAATCTTGCTGGATACTGATTCCGGGGAGGAAATTTTATTCGGTCGGCAGCAGAGTCTCAATGATGTCATCTGGAGTGGCTTACAACCATCACTACAGAGCCAAGCTGAGCGAGTTGGTCTTTCTGCCGCAAACACAATCGATAATCTGGAGGATGTGCTCACCTCAGCAACCACTGCGGGAAGAACTGTTCACTACCTGCCAAGCTGTCGCGCTGACAATAAAAACACGCTGGGGAGACTGCTGAGAAAAAATATTGCCGCGGTCGATAAGGATGTTTCACCGGCTTTGATTAAGGCCGTTGTCACTCTCCGCTCAATTAAGGGGAAAGAGGAAATAGCAGAACTCGATACTGCCGCCGATCTCGGCTATCAACTCCATACCACCGCAATGGTGATGGCGAAAGAAGGGATTTACGAATGGGAGATTGCCGGAGAATTGGAAGCGATGGCCATTCGTGCTGGAAGGATGCTCTCTTTCCCGCCAATTGTCACCACTCATGGAGAAACCCTCCACAACCACCAACGAGGTAATCAATTGCGCAATGGGGATCTGCTGCTGGTTGATTGTGGTGTTGAGAGTCCTCTTCACTACGCCTCAGATCATACCCGAACCACTTCGGTTGGGGGCAAGTTCAGCTCTCAGCAGCGCGATATCTATCAGATTGTTTTGGCTTGTATGATGCGGTCGCGAGAACTGATCCGCCCTGGAATTCCTTATCGGGATGTCCACTTAGAAGCCTGTCGAACCTTGGTCAAAGGTTTATACGCTCTCGGATTAATGCAAGGAGAGATTGACCAGGCAGTTGCTGATGGTGCTCATGCTCTATTCATGCCTCATGGCCTGGGACACCAACTGGGGCTGGATGTTCATGATATGGAAGATCTCGGTGAAGATTATGTTGGTTACGATGATCAGACTCAGCGTTCTACACAGTTTGGACTTTCCGGGCTACGGTTAGGGCGTGAACTGCAAGAAAATTTTGTTCTGACGGTGGAACCGGGGATCTATTTTATCCCAAAATTAATTCAGCAATGGGAAGAGGAAAGTCGACATGCTGAATTTATTAATTATACTCGAGTAGCGGAGTATCTTGATTTTGGCGGGATTCGTCTGGAGGATGATCTTTTGGTCACGAAGGGGGGGAATCGTCTTCTCGGTCGGCCAATTCCTTTACAAATTGATGAGATTGAAAAAAGAGTAGTGACAAGCTGATGAATATAGTTTGGATTTTCTTGACAACATTTTGATCTCTCTATACATTTTTTTCTTGGACAAAGCTTTAATGAGTTATTGTGACGTCATCCGGTTTTGTCTCACACTTCAAGAGGAGGCTTCAATAATGCAAAAACTTTTGACCCGGCTATTGCCAATTCTGCTTCTGCTGCTGCTTGTTGGCCAGGTGCAGGCCAAAACTCTGGTCTATTGTTCCGAAGGTAGCCCGGAAGGTTTTGCTCCAGCACTCTATACGGCTGGAACCACTTTTGATGCAAGTTCCAGAACCGTTTTTGAGGGCTTAACCCATTTTATCCAAGGCACCACTGAACTTGAGCCAGGAATGGCTGAGAGCTGGACTGCTTCAGCTGATGGTAAAGTTTATACCTTCAAATTGCGCAAAGGTGTCAAATTTCAATCGGCCAAACATTTCAAACCAACCCGTGATATGAATGCCGATGATATTATTTTCACTTTTGAGCGGCAGTGGAAAAAAGATCATCCCTTCTATGCAGTATCCGGTGGCAATTACGAATATTTCAACGGCATGTCAATGCCTGATCTGTTAAACAAAATTGAAAAAGTTGATGATTACACGGTTAAATTTACTCTCAACCGTCCAGAAGCGCCGATGTTGGCAAACCTGGGGA
>JAOZLQ010000124.1 GCA_029934755.1 Desulfuromusa sp.
TTGAGCAGCTCTTTCATCCGTACGCGATCTTGAAGTGTTCCGAAATCGGACATTGTATCTCCTCCTGTGAATGATCCAGCGATACTTATTGTACCGCTTTGAATGCGCTGTAGAAAACAGCAGTTAGAAATGGCTTTTTGAAACCATGAAAAAGTTATTTCAACTGTAAAATTAAAAGGTTAGGTGGAATCCAGTGAGAACGTGAATGCCACTATAATCATCATTGAATCGACATTAAGAAAACAGTGTTTCTTATATAATGCTGCCATCAATCAAGTCAAGGGAAAATATGGATACAGAGATTAAATTATCATTTCTGGTAATCAATTAATGGTCATAAAAAAACCGGAACAATCTTTCTATTAAAGTTTGTTCCGGTTCTAAATTATCAAGGGTAGGGGGGGTGTTAGCTTTTCTCCTCCAGTAATTTTTGTGCATCCTCAATATAATCACTCCCTGGAAATTGCTCAAAAAGTTGATTGAAGATCTTTTTAGCTTTATTCCACTGTTCTACTTTTAGATAAGCTTTACCGAGGTAATAAAAGGCTTCATCACGGTAATAATAGTCGGGAAGGGATTTCAAAATACTTTCCAGGCGTTTAATAGCTGGCTGATATTGTTTTCGTTTGAGGTAGAACCTGCCGACATAAACTTCATGTTCTGCCAGACGGGTTTGGCAGCGTTGGATCAAATATCCCGCTTCCTGTGCCTGTGAATCATTTGGAAAGCGCCTGGTTAGCTCCTGGAAACTATGCAATGCATTCTCTGCACTGGTTTGATCCCGGTCAGGAGAAAGAATTTGATGATAATAGCTGAGACCCATTCGATAGAGAATTGTTGCAGCACGAAAATCGTTAGGGTGCTGCTTTAGAAAATCATTAAATGCTATAGCCGCCTCTTCATAACGCTCTGAAATATAATAGGCTTCGGCAATTTTTAATTCAGCCAACATGCCCAGTTCGGGAGAATAGAACGTATCCCGAACCTTTTCCCACGATGCGATCGCATCGACATACAAATTGCTGTCAAAATAACGCTCACCTTCTTGAAAGTATTTCTCTGCCGAGTTTTGCGGTTTGACTTTAGAGCCACCACAGGCGGCCAATGAGATGCAGATCAGAATAAGTACGAGCCATCTATATAAATATAAGTGCTTCATGAGATTTGTTCCTTCGTTGTAGTATTGTGATAATTGATGCGAAGAAGCTACGGAATATAGTCGCATTTGTCAATCACCTTACTACGCTCTGCAGTTAAAAGAGTACCTGTGTGTGGATATGTTGATTGACAAATGCTAATTCTTATTTAATAATAACTGGTTTTATCGACATCTTGTTGACTGGAATTTAGTATGCAGCTGTTTTATATTGGTATTTTTGGTGGGCTTGGCTGTATTGCGCGTTATCTGGCTTCTGGTTGGACATACCAGGTAGCTGGCCGCAGTTTGCCTTATGGTACGCTGTTCGTCAACATTATCGGGTCTTTCCTGCTTGGACTGTTGATGACTTTCGGTTTGCGCAGCACCTTTTTCTCTCCAGAGATCCGAATTGGTTTGGCGGTCGGATTTATGGGTGGTTTTACAACATTTTCAACATTTTCTTATGAAACACTGCGTTTGTTGGAGGATGGTAGCTTCTGGCAGGCAGGAGTCAATGTTTTGTTGAATATTGCACTATGTTTGCTGTTTACGCTCTTGGGAGTACTGGTTGCTCGTCAATTAGCTTGATTGGGAATTTGAGCAGTCAGTTCATTGAACGATCGGCAGGTTGCCAGGATTGTAGAAAGGTACATTTATGCAGCGGTTAGACGGTGAGCAAAGTCTGATGCGGATTTTTATTGGCGAGTCTGATCGTTATCATAAAAGACCATTGTATGAAGTATTGCTGGAGTTGTTTCGCAAAGAGGGTTTTGCCGGGGCCACCGTATTGAAAGGGGTTGCCGGGTTTGGGGCAAATTCTGTTCTGCACACAGATCGATTGTTGTGCCTGTCTCAGGATTTACCAGTTGTTATTGAAGTTATTGACAGTGAAGAAAAAATTGAAAATATTATTCCTCAGCTTGACAGTATGTTGCAAGGCGGGATGATTACTTTGGAAAAAGCCCGCGTTATTCGTTATAAGAATTGATGGAACGAGAGATATGTTAAAACGATTATTACAGGTTTTTGCTGCACCCGCAGAGCAGAAAAATAGTACTTCAACCGAGCGGATTCCTTTGGCGGCAGCTGTGCTATTGCTTGAAGTCGCACATTCTGATGGCGAGTTTCATCAGGATGAACAGGTTCTGTTGGGAACTTTGTTAAAAGAACACTTTTCCGTTTCAGCAGAAGCTTTGAATGATTTACTGAGTCTGGCTGAAGAAACGCGCCAATCTAGCCATGATCTGCATCAATTTACGCGTGAAATCAACAAAGCTTTTACCCAACCCGAAAAAGAGCGGATTATTGAAGCTGTTTGGCAATTAGTTTATGCTGATGGGCGATTGGATCACTATGAAGAAGCTCTGATGCGGCAGCTAGGATCACTGATTGGCCTTTCTCATCGGCAATTGATCCAAGCAAAGCTAAAGGTTGCAAAATCGTGAAACGTGATCTAATTCGAATCATTCAATGGGGGCAAGAGCTCCTGTCTGAAGTTGTTCAGCTTGGGGATCTGGTGTTTGATCTGACTGCAGGGAACGGTCAGGATACGCTTGCATTGTACCAAATGGTTGGATCAACAGGGCAGGTGGTTGCGTTTGATATCCAATCCCAGGCATTATTGGCGACCCGTGAACGAATGGTTGCTGCAGGGGCTCAGGTCAGACTTCACCCGCAAGGGACTCAACTTCTACGAAGTGATCCAGGAATTGACTTGCTAGAGATGTGTCACACAGAACTTACAGGGGGTGTCCCGGGTTTGGCAAAGGGGATTATTGCTAATTTAGGTTATCTGCCTGGAGGTCAACGAGAGCTTGTGACTCGCCCCGACTCGACAGTTAAAGCACTAGAACAATCGTGTTCAGTGCTGGCTGCTGGTGGGCGGTTAGCGGTTGTGGTTTATCCTGGGCATCCTGGGGGAACAGAAGAGGGGACGGCTGTTACCAACTTTTTTACTGAGTTGGATGACTCAACTTTTAAGGTTTTGCAAATGCAAGTCAGTAATCGATCTCAGGCACCCTTTTTATTTGTGGCTGAGAAGCAATCTTAGTTTCGCTCGGGGGATATCTTAAAATGTTGTTACGTATTTTTATATCATGTTTTTTTGGATATTTAATCCTGATTGGATCTGTATCGGCTGATGATTTTGATGCCGCATTTGGGGATGAGTTTTCTGATAATCAGGCTGTTGCAGAAAAACTGATTGCCGATCCGTTACAAACCTTAAACCGAGGTACCTTTTGGGTCAATGATAAGCTCTATTTTTACCTATTTAAACCGGCTGCAAGGGGGTATCGTTTAGTTCTTCCCAGACCGGCAAGGGTTTCAGTTGGTAATTTTTTCTCGAACCTGGCAACGCCAATTCGAGCTGGTAATGCACTGTTGCAATTAGAATTTCGGAAGTTTGGCACCGAAACCTACCGCTTTGTTATTAATACAACCTTTGGAATTGGTGGTTTATTTGATCCAGCGGAATCTGTCGCTGGAGTCAAAAAACAAGTTGAGGATTTTGGTCAGACGCTTGGACGCTATGGTTTCGGCCATGGGTTTTATTTGGTTTTGCCCATTGTCGGTCCTTCCAGCTTGCGTGATGCAACCGGTGTTTTTGTTGACTCATTTGCTGATCCAATTAGATATGTTAATCTGGAAACGGTTGAATATATGGGGGTTAAGTTTCTCGATGCGGAAACTCGTTTGTCTTTGGATCGGGAGACCTACGAAGGGATTGTTCACGATTCTATAGACCCTTACCTGTTTATTCGGGCGGCTTATGCGCAACGGAGACTGGCGCAGGTGGGTGAAGATACGTATAATGTAAATATCTTTGAAGGGCCGTTGTTTGATGGCGATCTTTTAAATCCTTTTGATTGGTTTGGATTCTAGCTATGAAAAAAATACTATTAGGTGGTTTATTTCTTCTGCTTTTTGCTGTTTCAAGTTTTGCTTTACCGCAACCACAGGCACAAGTTGAGAAGATGGTGGATTCAATTCTGGGTGTTTTACAACAATCTGATTTGAGTGCTGCAGAAAAGAAAGCCCAAGTCAGCGGGCGGGTGCAGGAATACCTGAATATGCCGTCGATGTCTCGTCGGACGCTAGGTCTTCATTGGGATAGCGCCTCGGAACAGCAACAAAAACGATTTTCAGCTCTATTTGTCAAAGTTCTTGAAGGAACGTACCTCAATCGAATCGGAGATTATTCCGGTGGAACCGTTAAATATCTGAAACAGCGGGTTAAAGAAAACAAGGCCATTATTGATACGGTGATAGTTTCCGACGAACTTGAGATCCCGGTTCAATATAAAATGCTTTATGGAAATGATGCCTGGCAGGTCTTTGACATTGTGATAGAAGGGGTCAGTCTAATAAAAAATTACCGTTCCAGCTATGGTGAAATTATTCGTAAGAATGGTTATGAGGGGTTATTGGCACTGATGGATAAAAAAGTGCAAGCAATGGAGTCTTCAATGTAAGGTTGAACTGGTTACGACTTTATTGAATGGTAAAATAAAAGGCCCTTTCTCAACGAGAAGGAGCCTTTTATTCGTTTTACTGGTCAGAGCAAGAGGATCCGATATTCAGGTCTCTTAAACCCAACTGCTTACAACAATGATTAGATCGATAATTGGATACAAACCTATTCCACAAAAAACTGATATTTTGCTTCACCAATTTTATAACTAATTATCAATCTATCCAACGCACCGACTATTATCAACTCTGTTGGCTCAAATATTATTTCAAAGCTGTCGTCATCTATTTCAAGAACAGTCAGGTTATGGGTTGTATTGCTGCCTGTCAATACATAGGAAATATTCAAGTCTTCACTGAGTGTATCAAAAAAGTGTTTATTGATTGGCTTTGTGCCCGAATTGTCATAGCGATTAAATTTCAAATTGACAGAAATAACAGTATTTTCGACTGTATTGATTTTTGGAATTGGGACAAAACTCTTAAATACGGTATTGCTGTTAAATGGTTTGGCATCAGCAAAAACAAATGCTCCTAGTGCGCTGCCAGTATCTGCATTTATAAGTGTCCATTCTCCTTCTGGCAAACGATCAACATAGGCTGTTTCTATCGTGACGATGTTAAAAGTATCATTATAGGAAACAGCTTTATCTATCCCAATATTTGTATTGGCAGGAATGTCACACACCAAATCATTTTGAGTATTGTTTGGATCTGAATGAAGAATATTTGCAGGTGGGTATAATGTTACATTTTCCAAATCTGGGGCTTCATCGCCATAATAATAAAAGAGCGGCATCATCCCTTTAAAATTTGTTTCTTTCGAAAAAGTTGAAATATCAAAAAAGCTATCTGTAACGCTTGCCACATTACCTAGATTAAAAACGATAGCTAAATTGGAATCAATGCTACTGTTAGTCAGCTTATTTTGATGAGAGGCAATGGCATCATCATTGTTTGCCAATTCTTTCAAAAAGACTTTACCGGCATCCTCAAATGCATCAGTGTCATCAATGGATGGACCAGTTAAATCATCTACATCCATTGTTCCCAATTGAAGCCCATTTTTAAATGTTGAACCATCAAAGATATCCAACTCTGGGTTCGCACCATTACTCAGTTTAATATGTCCAGAAACTTCGCTATTCACTGTATTTTGAACAAACAGGGTGAAATTTTCTTCGTCAAGTTCTTCGATTTCAATTTCAAATGTGCCATCGTCGGCAATTTCAAAATTATTTAATATCCTGCCATCTTTCGCTACAACGACTATCTTGTCGGGTCTGTTCCCTGCAGCATAGGCGATATTGACAATTCTGCTGTAAAGTTTATCAAACCAATTATGTTGTACAAACCCATCACCTGAGAGTGATCCTGTGATTGCCATTGAGCTATCAGTACTGGTACCACTGCCGCTTCCTCCGCAGCCTGAAATGATCAGAATGGCAGTAAAGAAAATGATCGAAATAGAATGAGAAATTTTCATAATATCTCCTCTCCAAAGGGAGTATGGAATAGAAATATAAACAACTTAATGCTGTCGTGTTTTAGGTGAAATCTACTCTCATGGTTGGCCATTGTCAATTAAGTAATTCAAATAAATTTTAACCTTAAAACTTGATATGCCAGTTGAATCTCGAACTCATGTGAAGGATATTTTCTTATCTGTGCGCAAATAAGTTTGGTAAGAAGGGGCTATTCCTAGAATAAAAAAGCGGAGCCATTAGATGACCCCGCTTCGATTGCTATATGTCAGAATGTTTTACAGTGTCGGAAAACTAAACTCCTATTTCTTCTTCCTTCTGTAGAAGGCCAGTCCTGCGAGTCCACTGCCGAGAAGGAGAATTGTTGCTGGTTCAGGGACGGGGGCAGTATTGGTGTTGTCAAAGAATACACTGTTTAATTGGATATTAGCATCAAGCCCTGAATTCGAATCACATTTATCATTTTTCCAAGTATATTTGACTATATATATTGCGTCAGTAACTATGTCTAAGTTAAAGAAACCATAAATTACTTCTGTATCGCTTGCAATTCAACATCCATGCTTTCATGGAGAACACGCACAATCTGGATTTTTAGATCGCTTTTTTTACGATAGAAAATCATATGACTTCCTGTCGGAAATTTGTAGTATCCGACTTTAATTTCATTGCAAGCCCTTCCTGTGGCCGGATTACTTGCCAGCTGGTGAAAGCTATCATCCCGTGTTTTCAGATATTTGTTTCTTTGCTCAATTCCCCAGCGCTTTTGTGT
>JAOZLQ010000021.1 GCA_029934755.1 Desulfuromusa sp.
AGATCGATAAAGCGGTTGTTGCCGTCAATGGTTAATAGAAACCGTCCGTTGATTCCAGTATGAGATAAAAAGGGACGCAACCGTACTGCCGGAAAGTGGAGGTGTTTTCCACATTCAGAGACCACTCGAACAGCGTTGGCGGTTCCCTGATAGTACTGTAAATATTGCTGTTGACTGATTTGCAGGCTAAAGCGAAATTGTTTTTTCGACTGTGTTGTCATTGGCTGAACTTGCAGTCCCCAGAAACTGGAGAGGGTTAAAATGCTGATTTATAAAGTTGTTGAAACCAGCCAGGTTGATGACCTGAATCTGGAGAATATCCTTAATATCTGGACTGCCAAAGGCTGGCAGTTGGAACATATTCATTTTGCTATGCGTGAAGCGAGTCGCAGGCCAGGGATGGCGTTTGTCACCTTTACCCGTGAAGTATCTGAAGAATAATCATTTATTTGGGTTTCACGTTATTCCCTCACCATGAGGGTTAGGGTGAAAATGATTATGGGAAATCTTTACCCCTCATCCGGCTTTCAGCCACCTTCTCCCTTAGGGAGAAGGATTTCATCGTTAGCCCTTTTAGTAGAGCAAACCACCTTTTTTACGCACCTTGCGCAGGGTTTTATTGGCAATGTACCTAGCCTTGTCTGCGCCAGTCGCAAGTATTTTTCTTAAGCCTTCCGGATCAGCCAGAATTTCCTTCCGTTTTTCGGTATAGGGGGCAAAGAAGTCGCGGGCGGTTTCAAATAGCTCCTGTTTGACATCACCATAACGGAGACCAGGAGTCAGATAACGCTGGCGCAGATCTTCAACTTCCTGTTTATTCAGGAACAATCGGTAAATTTGAAAGATATTACAGTTATCGGGGTCTTTGGCCTCTTCCACCGGGGTCGGGTCGGTGACAATCCGCATGATCTGTTTACGTAGAGGTTTCTCCTCCAGAAACAAATCGATGGTGTTGCCATAACTCTTACTCATTTTACGACCGTCCAACCCCGGAACGGTAGCAACTTCTTCGTCAATCTCAGGTTCCGGAATAGTGAAAACATCACCATGTTCATTGTTGTACTTTATGGCGATGTCGCGGGCAACTTCCAGATGTTGTTTCTGGTCTTTGCCGACAGGGACGCGATCACTCTGAAACAGGAGGATATCTGCTGTCATGAGTACCGGATAAGCAAATAGTCCATGATTTGGTTTGATCCCCTGTGCTACTTTATCTTTGTAACTGTGGCAACGTTCTAATAACCCCATTGGGGTAAAATTAGAAAGAATCCAGGTCAGTTCTTGTACTTCCGGGATATCAGATTGTACCCAGAAAGTACTTTTTTCAGGATCAAGTCCCAATGCAAGAAAGTTGGCAGCGGCCTCAAGTGTTCCGCTGGCAAGAGCTTTACCATCTGCAAGGCTTGTCATGGCATGATAGTTGGCGATGAAACAGAACAGGTCTTCCTGTTCCTGGTAGTTGATCATTTTTTGCATCATGCCAAAGAAATTGCCCAGATGAAGGGAACCGGATGGCTGGATGCCGGATAATACTCGCATTATATGTTGACTCCAATAATTTTATGGTCGGTGGTGATGTGTCTTAGTCCTGATTCTGTTGCTCGCCCATCATCGTTGCAAACTGCAGTAGTTGCTGCAAATCCATACCACTCTCTTTGAGAATGCCGAGCAATACCGGGAATAGCTGCATCATGAAACCTGGTTCCTTAATGACCTCTTTGGTCAACTCGGGCAGAGTATCGATGATGAAGGCTTTTTTCTCTTCGATTGAAAGCCCCAAAAGGGCTGATTTTATCTCTTCGGCAGTCATTATTACTCCTGTTACGCAAATTAAATATCAGTCAAAGAGGGGACTGACCTAAGGTCTGTCCCCGGTGTTATTAAGTATTGAAAGCAATTTTAAAGACTTCTGGGTACTCTCTGACAAAATGAACTTCGATTCCCTCGCGCAGGTAATCGGCCAGGTCTTCGTAATCTTTTTTATTTTCGTGGGGGAATATCAAAGTTTTTAGCCCGGCTCGACGAGCAGCGATGGTTTTTTCTTTGACTCCACCGATTGGCAGGACACTACCAGTCAATGATAATTCGCCAGTCATTCCAAGTTTGTGGCGTATCGGTTTCTGCATGATCATCGATAACAGCGCGGTAGTCATCGTGACTCCTGCTGAGGGGCCATCTTTTGGTGTTGCTCCATCTGGAACATGGAGATGAATAAAATGGCTGTCAAAGTAATCTTCGGGGATCTTATATTGATCAAGGTGTCCCATGACGTAAGAATAGGAAATTTCTGAGCTTTCAATCATCACCTTGCCCAGTTGTCCCGTCTGTTTGAATCCTTTGGTTTTACTCTTCATTGCTGTTGCTTCAATCTGTAGCGTGGCACCACCCATACGAGTCCAAGCCAGACCGGTGACAACCCCTGGGGAGTCTTTGATCAATTCTTCACCCGCGAATACAGGTTTTCCAAGATAATGTTCGATGTCATGCTTGGTCACCCGGACCTTTTCTTCACGCCCTTCGGCAAATTCCATTGCCGCTTTGCGCATGATTTTTTTAATTTTGTTCTCCAACCCACGCACTCCAGCTTCCCTGGCATAGCGGTCAACAATGACAGAAACTGCAGATTTGTTGATGCTGACCTGGGCTCTAGTCATGCCGTGGCTTTTGAGTGCTTTAGGGATCAGAAAGCGCCGAGCAATTTCTATTTTTTCTTCCAGAATATAACCTGACAGGCGGATAACCTCCATTCTGTCGAGGAGTGGTGCTGGAATCGTGTCCATCTGGTTTGCGGTGGCAATAAACATGACATTGGACAGGTCGAAAGGGACATCCAGATAGTGATCACGGAAGCTATCATTTTGCTCAGGATCAAGAACTTCCAACAGGGCTGATGCCGGATCTCCCTGGTAAGAGGCACCGATTTTATCGATTTCGTCAAGCATCAGTATCGGATTGGCTGTCCCAGCGCTTTTCATCGCCTGGATTGCTTTGCCTGGCATAGCACCGATATAGGTGCGACGATGTCCTTTGATCTCGGCTTCATCACGCATGCCACCAACGGAGAAACGGTAGAATTTACGTTTTAGTGCATCGGCAATACTTTTACCAACCGAAGTTTTTCCAACGCCGGGGGGGCCGACCAGACAGAGAATGGAACCGGAAATATCACCTTTCATTTTACCGACGGCAATAAATTCAAGAATTCGTTCCTTAACATCATCCAGACCATAGTGATCACGATCAAGGACACGTCGCGCCCTTTTTAGATCATAGGCATCTTTGCTGAATTTTCCCCAAGGAAGGATGGTGAGCCAATCAAGATAATTGCGGCTGACGTTGTATTCGGGTGAAGATGGTTCGATCAATTGGAGTTTTTCTATTTCTTCATCAACTGCTTTTTGTGCTTCGTCATTCAAGGTCAGTTTTTTTAGCCGTTTTTGGTATTTTTCAATTTCGGAGACTTTTCCTTCCTTCTCCAAGCCTAATTCTTTCTTGATCGCTTTAAACTGTTCTCTGAGGAAAAAATCACGTTGCTGGGCGGAAATCTTTTTTTCAATCTGTTGAGAAATTTTGTTCTGTAATCGGGAAACTTCCAGTTCTTTTTTTAATAACACCAGAACTTTGTCGATACGGCGGTGAATATCGAAAGTTTCGAGAACCTCTTGGAGTTCAAAACCATCGGCGTTGGTCAAATTAGCAGCAAAATCGGTCAATCGAGCCGGATCGTCCATGCTGGTACGACCCAAAAACAGCTTAATTTCTTCAGAGTAGAGAGGATTTATTTGTACCAGCTCTTTTAGGGTTGAGATAATCGCCATCGAATAGGCTCTCAGCTCTGGATTATCGCTATAGACGGTACTGAGGAAATAGGTCACATCGGTGTAAATAATATCGTCGATTTCTAAAACTTCATCAATACTAAAACGTTCCAGGCTATTGACCAGAACGTGAGCGCTATCTTCTTCGGTATGGATTAACTTCAGAATTTTTGCCGCGACTCCAACCCGTTGCAGGTTGCCGGTTGAATCATCTTCATCAAGTTCCTGAACCATGACCAGCCCGATCGCTTGTGAATCGGTTTCCATCGCCTGTTTAATGGTATTGACGCGCGCTTTTCCGTTGACTGTTAGCGGGATGATGACCCCAGGAAATGCTGGGCGTGGTCGCAATGGAATGATCGGCAGTCGAGATGGCAACATGTCCCGTGCCAGAACCAGCCCATCATCGGGAATAGCCTGTACATCGGTGTCGGTTTCAACTTCAATTTCATATTCGATCGACTCGTCATGGTCTTCAAAATTATCGTGCATTTAATCTCTCCACTATTTTTATCCTGAATCTCTGGCTCTCAGGGATTATTCGGTATCTACCATGCGAAGATAATAACATCAGAGTTGGAATGTCAATATGCCTATCTTGGATTTTTTTGGTAATGGTATCACTTTCGCATCTTTCTCTTTAGCTTGGGGTATGGAATAATCGAGCAAATTTCTAAAATTGAAAGGTTGAACATGTCACACAAAAATGAACGGGTCTATTTGATTGACGGATCTTCTTATATTTACCGAGCTTATTACGCTATTCGTCATTTGTCTAATTCCAAAGGGGAGGCGACCAATGCGGTTTATGGTTTCACTAATATGCTGCTTACTTTGCTACGTGAAGAACAACCTGATCGGGTTGCAGTTATCTTTGATGCCAAGGGTCCGACATTTCGTAAAAAACTCTATCCGGAATATAAGGCCAACCGCTCTGCGATGCCGGAGGATCTGGTGCCACAAATTCCACTGATCAAGGAGGTGGTACGGGCATTTAACCTTCCGGGCCTGGAACTGTCAGGTTATGAAGCGGATGATATTATCGCAACTCTGGCAAAACGTTATGCGGATCAAGGGTTAGATGTCACTATTGTTACTGGGGATAAAGATTTAATGCAAGTTGTTGGTGAACGGGTGAATTTGCTCGATACGATGAAGGGAAAAACTTCCGGGCGGGACGAAGTTATCGAACGCTTCGGGGTTCCACCTGAGCAAGTTCTGGAGATCTTAGGGTTAGCGGGCGACAGCTCAGATAATATCCCCGGAGTTCCGGGGATCGGTGAAAAAACTGCCAGCAGTTTGATTCAAGAGTTCGGAACGATTGAAAATCTTCTGGACAATATTGATCAGGTCAAAGGGAAAAAACGCCAGGAAAATTTACGGGAGTTTTCCGACCAGGCAAGGTTGTCTCGGCAGTTGGCCGATCTGGTTTATGATCTTGATATTGATGTGACCTTCGAAGAACTTGCTCTGGTTGATCCAGATCGTGATGCCCTGGCGGGTTTGTTTAAACAACTTGAATTTCCCAAATTGTTACAAAAATTCACAGCCCCGCCACTCCAGAATTCGCAATCTGGAAATTATCAGGTCGTTTTGACCGAAGATGATCTCGATAGCATGATTGAACAGCTTAAAGCTGCAGAACGTTTTGCTATCGATACAGAAACAACCAGCCTTGTAGCAGTACAGGCTGATCTGGTTGGCCTTTCCTTTTCGTTTCGCCCTAACCATGGTTGGTATTTGCCGGTTGGACACAGGTATCTGGGGGTGCCTCAGCAACTGACTCAAAAATTGGTATTGGAAAAACTACGTTCATTACTGGAAGATTCTCGTTATAAAAAGGTTGGACAGAATATTAAATATGATGCTCTGGTGTTGCGTAATGCGGGGATTGAATTGGCGGGAATCGATATTGATACTATGGTGCTTTCCTATATCACTCACCCACAATCTAAGTCTCATGGCCTTGATGCTCTGGCTGTAGAACACTTAAACCACCAGATGATCCCCTATTCTGAGATGACAGGCAGTGGTAAAAAACAAATTTGTTTCAGTGAGGTTGAGGTGGAAAAAGCGGTTCGTTATGCTGCTGAGGATGCTGATATAACTTGGCAATTGGCTGAAAAATTATTGCCTCAGTTGCCTATTGGACAGGCGGAAAAACTATTTCGCGAAGTTGAGATGCCACTGGTCGATGTGCTTACGCGGATGGAATGGAATGGCATTCGGATTGATGCCGACTTTCTCGGTGACCTTTCTAGGCAGATGGGTAAAAAACTGGAAATTCTGGAGGAAGAAATCCATAGCTTGGCAGGGGGATCGTTTAATATTAATTCTCCCAAGCAACTTGGAGAAGTTCTGTTTGAAAAGCTTGGGTTGCCAAAGGGGAAAAAGACCAAGACAGGCTGGTCAACCAATGTTGATGTTCTCAATAGCTTGGCGGATGAACATGATATCGCCGCCAAAATCCTTGATTATCGTTCTGTCAGCAAATTGAAAAGTACTTATACTGATGCTTTACCTAAGTTGATTAATCCGGCAACGGGACGACTGCATACCTCCTTTAATCAGGCTGTGACTGCCACCGGGCGGCTCTCTTCCAGCGATCCAAACCTCCAGAATATTCCCATAAGAACCGCTGAAGGCCGCCGGATACGTGAAGCTTTCATCCCGGAGGATGGCTGGATTTTATTGTCCGCTGACTATTCTCAAGTTGAATTACGGGTGATGGCACAGATGGCCGATGTTCCTGCCTTGAAGGAGAGTTTTGTCGCCGGGGAAGATATTCATAAACGTACCGCCAGTGAGATATTCAATGTTTTCCCTGAAATGGTCACTGATGAAATGCGCCGTCAGGCGAAAACCATTAATTTTGGTGTTCTCTACGGCATGGGAGCTTTTAGCTTGGCGAAGGATCTTGGGATTGGTCGTGCTGAAGCGCAACAGTTTATTGATCACTATTTTGAACGCTATCCTGCTATTCTGAGATACTTGGAGGAAAAGAAAGCTGAAGCGCGTGAATATCAATACGTGACAACCTTGCTTGGGAGACGTTGTGCCATTCCTGAAATTTCTAGTAAAAATGGTGCAGTACGTAGTTATGCTGAGCGTAATGCGATCAATTATCCGATTCAGGGGAGTGCTGCCGATATTGTCAAAGTAGCAATGGTTAATATCGATAAACGGTTACGCACTGAAAGGCTGCAAGCACGGATGTTGTTGCAGGTTCACGATGAATTGGTTTTTGAAGTCCCTGAAGCGGAGCTTGAACAGGTTCATGAACTGATCCGGGTCGAGATGGAAATGGCTGTTCCTCTTGATCTTCCATTAAAAGTGGACATTGGAACGGGGAAAAACTGGGCAGAAGCCCACTGAGAACAATTTACGTCTGATTATTACGTAACTTTTTTATTTTCTTGAGGGACTGATTTTGGCACTTATATATGTTGATGATTTGATTGTAGGGATGGTTCTAGCGTCGGATCTTTTGACCCCTTCCGGAAGATTTGTTCTTGCTGCGGGCGCGTCTCTGCACGAAGATCACCTCAAAATACTTAAATCCTGGGGAGTGGTCGAAGCGGATATCGATACAGCAAGTTTAGGTGAAGAGTATAATCAAAATCAGGAATTAAGCTCCGAAATGGTTGAGCAGGTAAGGGAGTATTTGCAGCGGAGATTTATCTTAAATGATCTGGATCAAGAGCCCATTGCAACGCTCCATCGCCACGCTGTACATCGCTTTTCTCTGAGCTTGCAACAGGGCTGGTCTCCTGAATTTTTTTCAGAAACAGTTATGCTGGCAAATAAAGAGGCGGAGGTTCCACTATTAAGTGTTCCACTTATCCTGAAAGGAACTGTGGATATCGTTTCATTACCTCAGGTTTATCTCCATATTGTTGAACTACTGGAGCACCCCAATTCCTCATCATATCAAATAGCCAAAGTTATCAGTAAGGATGCAAGTTTAACCGTACGTTTGTTGCGGCTTGTCAATAGCCCTCTTTACGGGTTTTCCAGTAAAATTGATTCTATATCGCGCGCTGTTTCTTTGATGGGGACAAACGAAATATCAACATTAGCGTTGGGGATTACAGTTATTCAACAATTTCAGAATATCCCTTCCGATTTGTTGGACATGGATTCTTTTTGGCGCCACTCTATTCGTTGTGGTTTATTTGCTAAGGTTCTTGCCAGTCATCTTGGTGAGAAGTCGGCAGAAAAATATTTTATTGGTGGTCTCCTCCATGATATTGGACGCTTGGTTATGCTTGAGCGAATGCCTTACCAGTATTCCAGAGCAATTGTTAAAGCCCGCCAGGATCATCTGCCGATGTATCGAGCTGAGCAAGATTATTTGAAAACAGATCACAGTATTATAGGTAAGCTTCTGGCTGAGAAATGGCGCTTGTCGCCAGCATTAATACGTATGATCGGTAGCCATCATTCCCCAAGGTTGGCACGATATTCTATAGAGGCTTGTATTGTTCATGCGGCAGATATCTTTGCGCATACTTGTGGGCATGAAATAATGTTGGTTGATGAAATTCCTGAGCTGCAAGTCCAGGCCTGGAAAGAGCTTGGCTTGTCGGAAGAATTTATTGCGCCAACAATTCAGCAGGTAGATGCAGAGTTCAGGGAAGTTATTCAAGTTTTTTTCAGTGAGCAAAATCCTGTGGATGATGCTGAATAATTTCACTTAGTTCCATTTGATTCCGTTTTAACCTTTGTTGAGTATGTGGACTCTGGATGAAGGTCGGAAGGAGAATACCCGGATCAATGAGGATGTTCCGGGTGTTTGAGAAAATCAAATGCCCATAGCGGAGTGGAGTTCTGAGTCATTGTGAAATCGTTTGTTTTCGCCACAATATTCACCCTGTTGAGATGAGCGAATTGGGTCTTCAGCCACATTGACCCAATGATCACTACGGCGGAATTCCTGAATTTCACCAATATGGAGAAGAATGTCCAGAAACTTTTGTTCGACCATATCTTCTTTGCCGTTTCTGTAAACTACCTGAATCATCAAACTTCTCCTCCTTTTGATTTTCACAAGCAATGTAGAAAAGTAGCCTTCTTTTGGCTTCAGCAAGAGCGCAGTTTAACAGATTATGATCAAAAGGGAAATGAAGATCAATGTGCTTTGGATAAACCTGTTTTTCTCTGGTGAAAACAGGTTTTAAGTTTGTTGGGTGGGGGGAACTATATTCTGATAATGCAGTGGTGGCTTGCCAAAAAATATTCCAGACAAAGTTCCAAAAGGGGATCCGTCAGAAGAGAACCCATGCTGCTATTATGCTTTATTCCAAGCCAAGTCGATAGCAAATGCTTTTGTCTCAGTCCGCTGAGCTTCTTTGAGAGCTTGTTCCGTGAATTCAACATAAGCCCAGTGAGTTGGGTTTTCTTCAATCATACGAACCATTTTTGCATTTAAATCATGCCCGGCTTTAAACGCTTTGATGTGCCCAAGTAATGGGGATCCGAGCAGGCTGAAATCGCCAAAGGAATCAAGGATCTTATGGCGGACGAACTCATTTTGAAAGCGGAGTCCCTCAGGGTTCATAACGCCATTTTCATCAATGACAACGGCATTTTCCAGAGAGCCACCACGCGCCAGACCATTGGCTTTAAGATGCTCAACTTCATGGAGAAAGCCGAACGTCCTAGCTTCTGCAATCTCTTTACAAAAGTTTTCGGTGGTGAATTTCATACTGTGATGCTGTACCGAGATGGCTGGATGATCAAAAGCAATATCAAATGAGATTCTGAAAAAACGGGAAGGGATAATACTAATTCGTTTTTCACCTTCAATAATTTCCAGTGGTTTACGAATAGCAATAAATTTACGGCTACGGTTGAGAGTTTTAACCCCTGACTGTTGAATTTCACGAACGAAAGGTGCCGCACTACCATCAAGGACTGGAACTTCCGGGCCATCAATATCGACATGGAGGTTATCAATGCCAAAAGCAGCTAGGGCTGCCATAAAATGCTCAATTGTTGAAATGGTCATCCCCTGATGACCAAGAACTGTTGCCATGCGGGTATCTACAACATTTTCGGAGCAGGCTTTTATATCGACAGTCTGCTCTCCATCAGTGCGATGGAAAACGATGCCGGTGTTTGCCGATGCCGGACGCATTCTTAAATTGATACGCGCACCACTGTGTAGTCCGATCCCTGAAATTGTTGCTGGCTTTTTGATGGTGCGTTGTAAAATCATTTTACTATTGTCCAATCTTGCTGCATGGGTAACTTATTGATTGGATTCAATGCAAAAGCCTTGCCAGTTTGTGAATATTTATAATTGACTGTAATTGTTGGTTTTTATTTCACGAGATATTTTTTTTTGTGAGGAGTGTTGCAAGATTGCGCAGATTTTACCTATCTGTGTGCCCGAGTTAACTCAGTTGATGACACCAAAAATATTATCGAATCAACTATATGCTGAAATAATATCAATTATTTTACATACGGCCAGAACGTAAAATTGCTATTGCCAATCCAAGTCCAAGAAAACCTGCAACAGAGAAGCCAAGCAACCCCATGATCGGGAATCCAAACAGCATTGGTCCTTTGTCGATCTGCATAATTAAGGAGGATCCAATAATGAGAGCTGCGATAACCATACTGAAGGAGATTCGATTGGTTGATTTGTCAAGATCGTTAATTAAACGTTCAAAACCACGGTGTTCAACGTCTATTTTAAATTTATTGCGGTTGACGCGGTTAATGAACTCCTTGATATCTTTAGGTAAACTTTTTCCTAGTGCCTGGTATGATTGCAACGTTCGTGCGGCATCCTTGGCAATATTTATTGGTGAATAGCGATCTTTGATAATCTGTTCGGCAAAGGGTTTAAGCTGTGCAACCATATTGAAGTTTGGATCCAGTTGTCGTCCTATCCCTTCCATGACGAATAAAGCACGGGATAATAACATCAGGTTTGATGGGAATTTGATCTGGTATTCGGTTAAAATTTCAACAAAATCAATCAGCAGTTTCCCAACTCTCAGATCCTGCAGCATGATGTCGTAATAATCATCAATAAATTCAGTCAGGTCACGCTTTAGCTTTTTGGTATTTGAGTCATCGTGCAATTCTCCAGAGTAAAGAAGTCGCGAGATAAGATGGTCGACATCTCGGCGCATAACACACAGGAGAAGTTCTGTTAGATGAAATTTTAAATCATCATCCAGCCGTCCAACCATACCAAAGTCGAAGATGCAAAGAATATTTCCTGGAAGGATATGGATGTTTCCCGGGTGAGGATCAGCGTGAAACAATCCATGGATAAAGACCTGTTTCAAAAAATTGTCGGCCCCATTTTGGGCAATTATTTTTAAGTCGAGGCCAGTTTCTTTCAACTGGTCTGTGTTGGAAATTTTTATTCCTGAAATATATTCCAAGGTTAGAACCGTATGACCGGTATATTCCCAAAACACCTTGGGAATTTGAACTGTTTCATCATCGGCAAAATTTGCTGCAAATCTCTCGGTGGTTCGACCCTCACGAGAAAAATCAAGTTCACGATGAATTGTTCGGCGAAACTCTCTGACTAGGCCAACAGGATCATATAGTTCTCCACCTGGCAAATGTTTTTCAACCAGATAGGCCAGTCCCATCATGATATCCAGATCAGTATCAATGACGGATTCAATGCCAGGTCTGCGAACTTTGCAGACAATTTCCTCGCCAGTTTTCAGGGTGCCACGATGTACTTGGGAAATGCTGGCTGTCGCTAAAGGGGTGTTCTCAAAATCTTTGAATAATTCTTCTGTGGGGTAGCCAAGTTCACGATGAATCTGAGCTTTGACTTCATCAGTAGAGACGGCTGGAATACGATCCTGAAGTTGCTGCAACTCTTCTAAAATATCAGCAGAAACAATATCCGGTCGGGTCGAAAGAATTTGGCCAAATTTGATAAAGGTTGGCCCCAGTTCTTCCAGAGCTAACCTGACTCTGGCCGCTTGAGTCAGGCGCTCCAATTCGCGGGAAGCGGTTCCTAAAGAAACAATCCGTTTGCCCAGTTCAAGATAGTAATCAATATTGAGCTGCTCAACGATATGTCCAAATCCATATTTAATAAGAATCCCAAGGACTTGTCGATAGCGCTTAAGAGAGCGAATATTGCGGTTGATCCGACTGAATGGCAAGATGCAATCCTGTATAGAATTTTATTTTGCTTGTGTTTTTAGCTGTTTTTCAAGTTGTTCTACTTTATTTTTCAATTCTTTAAATTCTTCTGTGGTTATTACGCCGATGCGCTCACAAGCTTTCTTGACTTCATCCTGAGCGATTTCTTCCAGTTTTTTCTGATTGTCTTTGGCAGTATCACGAAGTTTATCGAGAAGATTTTTTCCTTCATCCTCAGTGAGATTCATCCGTTTTTTAAGATCATCAATCAGTTCTTCTGCTTTTTTCTGGGTCAATGCCACAGCACCAATTCCAGTTAACAATGTCTTTTCAACAATCTCCAGCATTATGTCCTCCTGTCAGTAAAGATACGGAAGTTTAAAATACATAGGAATTATAACAGCTTCTGAAAACAGTTCAAATAGACAAATATTATATTATGGGAAACGCAGCCCCGTCAATCTTAAGACTAGGAAGGAGTAGGGAGGTTGAGATTTCCCCAAATGTTTTTGATCACTTTACGTGCAGTTTTTGAATTTTTGATCTGGCTATAACAAAGATCCTTCAGAAATTTATACAAAATATCTAAGTCTTTTTGATAATGACAGAGTAATTGCTCAAGTTGATTTCTGTCTATTGGTAAATCAATTTCGGTTTTTCCAGATTCTGAACAGAATAACAATGTCTGTTTTAACTCTTCCCCGTAACCGACAATAATTTGACCTTGCGCATCTTCCAATTCAAATTGACCAAGTAGGCTACTTTTTACGATCAGTGGGGGAGCAATGCTATAGTGACACATCTCTGGTTGATCCAGAAAATAGAGGTATTGCTCAGGGAAGTTTGGGATTCCATGGGTCGATAGTTGTTGCGCAATTGACTCTTTGAGTTTTTTCTCTGAATGGATCCCTGATTTTTCTGATTTTGAGTCTTTGGTCGTATCTGGAAGTTCAATATCCTTAATAGTTGGACATGAGAGCAGGTTTGCCAGGAAATGATCAATAGCTAACGGTTGTCCATCTATCGAATCTTGCTGTCCAAACTTAGCAAGTTCCTTTAGAAGTATGGGCTCGGGGTATGGAACCTGGGGACGAATAGTTTCAGATGTCACTTCACCTTTTGGAATGGTTGTCACCGTCCAATTTTGCAGGATGTTCTTGAGCCATTTGTATAGGCGACTTTGATAGTAGAGTTTCCTGCCGGGAAGGTCATTGTCGGGAAGACTATCCAGTTCAGGCCATATCAGTTCATGTCCCAAAAGCTTATAAATATCTGCTGGCAAGGTGAGGGTAAGCAGTAATTGGTCTCTGAGCCGGTTTGGGTCTTTAATCAGGGTGATTTCTCTGATTTCGTCTTTCAACTGTACCGGGAATGACTCGTTCAATTTTTTGCTGCGTAAAATATTGAGTTGAATGTTTCCGTTATTCAATTGTTTCACGCGCTGGAAACTGAAATTTTCAGACAATAATGACCAGGCTAATTGATTTTCTGACTCTTTTAAGAGATCAATTGGCAAGGTTAGCGAAAGATTCTGTTCCAGATGACAAATCCCAAGGATATGAATTAGTTCCCAGCGCCAAAAAGGTTGCCCCGTCTTAATCTTTAAATGCCGATTCGGCCAAGCGGTCCGCAGTCTGGTTGTATATTTGTGGCGCTCGGAATTTGAGATTCCACTATGATTTAATAGATATCCGGAGATAGGTTGTTTGGAAATATTGTCTTGATCAAGATCCAATACGTTTCCCAGGATTTTTTTGCACTGCGGAAGATCTTTGAGATCTGCTAAGAGTGCCGTGGCTGCCAGGAATGATGGCGAGTTGGAGAGAATCATTGCTGTTGAGTTGTTCATTGGTGGTACTTCAGGATAAAAATAGATAGTTGCAGATTCCATCGGCTCCATTTTACTTTGAAACCAGTATCCATTCAGACGAAAAATACTCTTTACAGCTCGTTCCGCTGGTTGATCCCAGGACAGTTGCCGCAGGCGCAATAGTAAATGGTGGAAACAAACAGCTGTTTCCAATGGAAGTGGGGGGGAGTTGATGGTGGTTTTAAGTGAAAGTGGTTGCTTTAGAGAATCTGGTAACGCAGAAAGTGAGAGCTCAATAGCATGTTCCATTTTTTCAGGTAAAATTGCGTCCGGAATCTTTTTGAACCAAAGTAAGGAAAGCACTTGCAATAATAACAGTCGATTAGCCTCATTAGCACAAAGATCAGTATCTTCTGTGGAATGTTCATCTATCTCTGAGCGTTGACTGCGATAAGCTTCAATCAGTGGCGGCAGTGCTTGCTGTAGAGTCATTTGAAATAAGTTGTTGAAGTAACAGGGAGAAAGTTCTGCCGCTGGGATGGCGCCAAGAACGGCCAAAAGTTTTAACGCGTCAAGCACTTCAGTCAATAAATAACGGAAGGTTTCAGGATTATCTGGGTTGGCTAAGGGAAATGACCGCTGCTCTGACGCTCCATTTTTTTCGACCTGCCAAATTCTGACTTGGTCGATTTCCCAAGTGATAAAATGGCGTAGACCTAAGGCTGATGCGCAGTGACTGCCTCGATTCAATTCAGCTTCAAGATTATTGTCTGGTAGGAGCAGAATGCCACCTGCCATCATACTTTGCCGGTTGATCCAAAAAACCAGAGGCGGTTGTATGACCCCTTGTTCAGTATCGATGTCCGGATAAGTATCAACTCGGCGAAAGGGGGTGCGACCATGTTCGATGATTGCTGCGGTCCAAATTGCGAGTTGTTGAGCGAATTGCTGCAGGTGTCGATTCATCTGATTATCAATTATGGACCGAAGAGCGGGTTGTTGCTGCCGGTTTGTACTGGCGTGCGTTGAAAATGACGAAAACAATTTTCGGTGACAACCCGCCCGCGAGGAGTTCGGTTCAAAAACCCCTGCTGGATCAGGTAGGGTTCTATCACTTCTTCGATCGTGTCTCGTTCCTCCCCGATTGCTGCCGCTAAAGTATCTAAACCGACCGGTCCACCGGAAAATTTATCGATAATTGTCAACAACAACAAGCAGTCCATGTAATCAAAGCCCTGATGGTCGACTTCTAACCGCTGCAAAGAATGATCTGCCAGTTCACGGGTAATTTTACCGTCACCTTCGATTTCAGCAAAATCACGTACCCGGCGTAACAGACGGTTGACGATTCTTGGTGTTCCTCGGCTTCGACGGGCAATTTCACTGGCACCACTATCATCAATCTGGATTCTGAGGATATCAGCGCTCCGCTTAACTATCGTTGTCAGTTCTTCATTTGAATAAAATTCAAGCCGACTGATGACCCCGAAACGATCACGCAGTGGGGAAGAGAGTAACCCGGCACGGGTTGTGGCACCGACCAGAGTAAATCTGGGAATGTCCAGCTTGATGGTACGAGCTGAAGGACCCTGACCAATCATTATATCGAGTTGATAGTCTTCCATTGCCGGATAGAGGATTTCTTCAACGACCGGGGAAAGACGATGAATTTCATCGATAAAGAGAACGTCCCCTTCTTCCAGATTGGTCAAAACTGCCGCCAGGTCGCCAGTTTTTTCAATCACCGGGCCGGAGGTGCTTTTTATACTGACCCCCATTTCCTGAGCAATGATATTGGCAAGAGTGGTTTTCCCTAATCCGGGAGGGCCGTAGAAGAGGACATGATCGAGTGCTTCCTGACGATTGCGAGCCGCATCGATAAAGACTTTTAGATTTCGCTTTGCCTTGGTTTGCCCCACATATTCCTGGAGAGATTTCGGGCGCAGTCCAACTTCAAAATTAATGTCTCCGGGTTGATCATCAGCAGCAATCAGACGTTCACTCATTTATTGCTCCAGCTATTTCAGCAAAACTTGTAGTGCAGCTTTCAGGATGTCTTCAAGGGAAGCTTCCGGAGCTAGCTGTAGATTGATCAAGGCACGTTTTGCCAAGGTTTCTTTGTAGCCAAGGTTGACCAGGGCGGAAAGGGCATCTTTGTGGCTGTCGGCGGCGTTTGAGATAGTGCTTCCGGTTGCAGTAATCGATGCAGAAATAGCGTAAGCTGTCGCTTTATCCTGAAGCTCAAGTACCAGTCGTTCAGCACTTTTCTTGCCGATTCCGGGAATAGCAATCAGGCGTGGGATATCTCCCTGACTGAGAGCCATTGCCAAATCTGCGCTCGGAATGTGCGAAAGAATCGTTATTGCCAGTTTAGGGCCGACACCAGAAACTGAAATCAGTAGGGTAAAGAGATCTTTTTCTACAGTGCTGGAAAATCCGTACAGGTTGATAGCGTCTTCCTTGACGTGGGTATGAATTTGCAGCTGGACCTGACCGCTTTCGGGAAGGGCATAAAATGTCGAGAGGGGAATCTTCAGTCGGTAGCCGACTCCAGCAACATCAATAATGATTTGTTCAGGACTGCGATAGGCCAACTGTCCGGTTAAAAGGGCAATCATGGTCGTCTTCCCCGAGTATTCTGAGTTGTTTGCGCAATTTTGCTACCCAGATGATGACTGTGGGCATGACAAATTGCCACAGCAAGTGCATCGGCAGCATCTTCTTGAGCAATCTCAGGTAAATTCAACAAAGCTTTAGTCATTTGTTGAACCTGGTTTTTCCCTGCCCGACCATACCCGACAACCGCACTTTTTACCTGGAGTGCTGAATATTCCGCAACTGGGAGACCGGCATTAATTCCGGCCAGCAGCGCTATTCCTCGAGCGTGACCTAATTTTAAAGCAGATGCCGGGTTACGAGCCATAAAAACCTGTTCGACAGCAACGGCTTCCGGCTGATGTTTTTCGATCAGTGCGCAGAGCCCCTGATAAATTATTTGTAAGCGTACCGCGAGGGCATCTTTGCTGTGGGTGAAAATAGCACCATTATCCAGATGAATTAACCGGTTTCCCTGCTGCTCGATAAAACCATAGCCGGTTGCTTTGCTGCCAGGGTCAATTCCAAGAATACGCATTGTTGAATAATTATCCAAATAATTACAAAAGTATGATGGCTAAGCAAAAAATCCGACCTCCAAGGCGTAGTAGCTTTTCGGGGGCGAAGACATACACCAGTATGTCAAGATCCTGAAAAACTGCTGCAACACCGGAGGTTGGAGATTTTTGCGACGCCATCAGCCTAGGATTCTCTCCATTTCGTCATCGGAGATGTCAAAATTGGTATAAACATTTTGTACATCGTCATTATCTTCTAGAACGTCAATCATTTTCATCAGCGATTCCGCATGCTTGCCTTCAACAGGGTTTAAATTTTGTGGAATCATGGTGACTTCAGCCGATTCATATTTCAGTTCATTTTTTTCAAGGTCATTTTTGACTGTTTCGAACTCGGCTGGGTCAGTGACGACTTCAATGATACCGTCTTCTTCTTTAACATCTTCAGCACCGGCTTCCAAGGCTACGTCAAAGATGGTTTCAAAATCATTGTCATCGCTGAAGATAATCTGACCTTTGCGGTCAAACATGAATGCAACCGAACCACTGACCCCCAGACTGCCACCATATTTATTGAAAGCATGGCGAACCTCAGCGACGGTACGGGTGCGGTTATCCGTCATGAATTCAACAATGACCGCTACACCACTGGGGCCATAGCCTTCAAAAACCCCTTCTTCGTAAGTGACACCATCCAGATCTCCGGTTCCTTTTTTGATCCCACGATCAATGTTGTCCTTGGGCATATTTGCTTGCTTGGCTTTATCTATCGCTAATCGCAGGCGGGCATTTGATTCAAGATCTGCCCCCCCTATTCTGGCGGCAACGGTGACTTCTTTGATCAGTTTTGTGAATATTTTCCCCCGCTTGGCATCTTGTGCCCCCTTACGGTGTTTGATATTGGCCCATTTGCTATGTCCAGACATTGGAGTTACTCCTTGGATTATTGATTAAGTAAAACGCCGGCATTGCCGGCGTTTTGATATGATACTATTGTGATTTTTTCTCAAGCTGAAACGGTCAATAATTAATAATTTTCAGCTTGTCGGTGATTCCAGTCACTCCTTCAACTTTAGTTGTATCATCTATGACCGCTTGTCGCTCAGCCTCGCCATAAATATGCCCAGATAAGGTGACATGGTGATCAACAACATCAATATTAAACCAGATGTCTTTAATCCGGTTATCATCCAGACGGGCAATCTGAATCTTTTTCTGGATGATTAAATCTTGAATTTTTAATTTGCTGGTGTCTCTTTTTTCAACTAAGTAGGGATCAGTGACGGCTTTGGTGATCAACTCAACAGCGGTTTCATTGGAAATTCTGATTGTATTGATAACTAGGTCGTATTCGATGGGGTTGGTCCAGTTTCGGTCAAAGTAGTATTTGATGAAACCTGCTCGTTGTTGATCACTTTTACGCACCAGCGAACGTGCTAAATCGGGATCAATCCATTCACGTTGAGCCCAACGCTCGACTCTTTCTTCAAAGGGCGCAATAATTCTGACACGAAACGCACTGGTGACATCAGGCAATAGGTCTTGACCACCCCGTCCATAAATAACGACATTTCCCTTAAGGGCCCGCTCCAGTACGATCAACTGAATACGATTCATATTTAATTCGATTTGTCGATCGAGATTCTCAACAAATGCGGGAGGTTTTTCATCAATTTGCTGTAAGGCATCTTGGGACAGGTCGTAATCTTCAGCCGCGTCTCTGATGACATCACCGTCAACCAAGGTATACTTAAGATCTTTTGCAACCTGATGTACAATCGGAATGCCACCGCTGCCCATCTCGCGGGAAATGGTAATGATTGCCATAAAACTCTCTCTCCAATGCTAAAATATGTAGGTTACCCACCTGTTAAACACTGTTCTTATGCAGCGACCGATAATGGCATGAATCACCTTCAAGTTCAAGCGTTTGTGATGGTTTTATCTCTTGTCTTTGTCTTGTCCGCTAACTATAATTCCACTTTTTATCTGCACACTCTTGGATATTTTATGACCCAAAATCAGAAGTCAGAGCTCGTTTTAAAGTTACAGCAACAGATTGATTCAGTTGATGGAATTTCTTTTGCAGAGTTTATGGAGCAAGCTCTCTACCATCCTGAATATGGTTATTATACGACAGCACGTAATCGGATCGGCAAAAAAGGAGACTTTTTTACCTCGTCAAGTGTCCACTCCTGTTTTGGCAAACTCATCGCCCGGCAGTTGGAACAGATGTGGCAGCTTTTAGGGCAGGGCCGCTTTATTATAGCTGAACAGGGGGCTGGCGAAGGTCATCTTTGTCTTGATATCCTGGATGCTCTGGCAAAAAAATCCCCTGAGTTTTATGCGTGCCTTGAATATCGGCTTATTGAACTCAGTCCTGATAATCGTCAGCGGCAGGAAGACCTATTGCAACAGCACCTTGCCGCTGGGCGAATTTCCTGGTGTGAGCTTGATGATCTGCGGGGAATGGAAGGTTGTTTCATCAGTAACGAACTTGTTGATGCTTTCCCGGTTCATCTCATTGAAAAACATGCCGGGGAGTTGCAGGAAATTTATGTTGTCAATAAAGGGGATGGTTTTGGCGAAGAACTACGCCCCCTTTCTACCAACTTAATCAAAGAATATTTTCAAAGGGTTGGGATTGAGCCTGGTGAAGGGAATCGTTGTGAAGTCAATCTTGCTGCTTGTGACTGGATGCAACAGGTTGCCATTGTTCTTGAGCGCGGATTTGTATTGACTGTTGATTATGGTTATCTTGCTGAAGAGTTATATGCCCCTTATCGCCATGCCGGAACCCTCCTCTGTTATCATCAGCATCAAACCAATGAAGATCCTTACCGTGAGGTTGGCTGTCAGGATATAACGGCTCATATTGATTTCACAACTTTACAGAAAATTGGTCGGCAACAAAATTTAGATGTTTTTTATTTTGGCCAGCAGCATCAATTTTTAATGGGGCTCGGTTTTTTGGAAATGTTGATTGAAATGGAAAGTCTTGAAACTGACCCGAATAAAGCACAGGCATTGCGGATGAATTTAAAAACTTTGATTCTTCCCGAAGGGGGAATGGGAGAAAGTTTTAAGGTGCTTATTCAGGGGAAAAATGTTGCTACTCCGGAACTCCTCTGCAGTAAACGTATCCGTGATATCAGTATGCCTGCTGGTGCATTTTAACGGGGCAAGATAACTGGACTTGCAAATTAATCGAAATAGACGCTATACTTGACCAATAAACTCATAATTAGCGGAGGAAATATCTGATGAAAGAACGTGTTGAAGAAGTTTTAGACCTGATTCGTCCCATGCTGCAGGCTGATGGTGGCGATGTTGAACTGGTGGATGTTACGGAAAATGGAATTGTCAGTGTCAAATTGACCGGGGCCTGTGGTTCCTGCCCCATGTCGACCATGACATTGAAAATGGGAATTGAGCGTAACCTGATGGAGCAGATTCCAGAAGTCAAGGAAGTTGTTCAGGTGCGTTGACCAACTGTCGACACAAAAATGTTGAATATGAAAAGGCTTGCAAATTTATTTTGTGAGCCTTTTTTTGTA